>CAZHLQ010000365.1:0-7790 GCA_964533235.1 uncultured Gudongella sp.
ATCAGCTCTGCCATGTCAACAAGTGATTCACAGGTGGTGGAAAGGTTTCTGTCAATTTACTCAGAAAGAAATTCACTGTCAAAAGAGGTTCGAGAGTTGAAGGAGAGATTACTCTCTATAGAAGGAGAAAACCTTATACGAGATGCCAGACCGCATGGAGAGCATAGGATAATTTACAAGGTATTCAGTAGTATGGACTTTAAGGAGCTTAGTTATATGGGAGGCTGGCTGACTAATACATATGATAGTCTTGTGCTTTTATTTGGTATAGAGGGAAGCAGCATAAGCCAGTTCATGGTAAGCAAAAGCAAGAATGTTGAGCTTGAGCTGAATGATATTTATAAGGAGTTGTCATCAAGCAGGCAAATAAAAGGTGGTGGCAATAGCAACACTATACAGGGATCTGTAGCTTCAAACCAGCTTCAGGTTCTTCTTGAGGATTGTCTTGGATTAGTAATGGAAGCTTTGGACCAAAAAAAATAGCGCCTTATTTGGCGCTTTTTTACTTTGGCGGGAGTATGTGGGAATCGAACCCACCCAAGAGGCTCCTAACCCCTCGCGCTGGTTTTGAAGACCAGAGAGCCCACCAGAACTCCTCTACCCCCATTGGCTACAAGTGCCATTATACATTATCAAGCTGAAAACTTCAATATCATTTTTCCCTAAAGTAGTAGCCTACTCCCCATTTTGTTATTATATACTCTGAGGTCTTTGGATCCCTTTCAAGTTTTTCTCGAATCCTTCTTATGTGGACATCCACTGTCCTAAGATCCCCATAGTATGCATACCCCCACACTCTTTCTAATAATTCTTCCCTGGTGTAAACTTTCCCAGGGGATGATGCCAAGACGTATAAAAGATCGAACTCCTTTCCAGTAAGGCTTATGTTTCTGTCCTTACAGGAAACTTTTCTCCCAACAGTATTTATTCTTATATCTCTTATTTCGATAACATTCCCATCATTTTCCTGAAGCTTGTTTGTATATCTTCTCAGAACAGCCTTCATCCTGGCTTTTAGTTCCAAGATGTTAAAGGGTTTCACAAGATAGTCGTCAGCTCCGTATTCAAGAGCAAGTATCTTCTTAATATCCTCATCCACCTTAGTAATAAATATCAAAGGAACAGCAGATACTGCCCTTAGATTTTGGCATAAAACCAGCCCGTTCCCATCAGGAAAATCAATCTCGGTAAGAACCATGTCATAGCTCTTTTTTGCTATTTGCTCCATCGCTGCTGCTGTATTTCCAACAGAATCAATTACATATTCATCCTGCTCGAGAGAATATCTCAGCCCTTTTATGAATGACTTATCAGTATCTATTATCAACACTCTTCCGCTCATGCTCTCACCTCTGGTTACTTATAAAGTACCCTGTTTTCTCCGGAACGTCTAGTCACCTTTAACTGATCGAAGTATTCCAAAATTCCTATTGCTACTTTCCGATTCGTGCCAAGGATATCTCTATAGCCCCCAACACTTATACTCCCAGCTTCCTTCATGAGATCATCCAAAGCATTTCTTGCCTTCACCAGGCTTGATGGCAGTAGATAAAGCTCTTCCGATATTTTAGTCAGCTCACCTGTGCCTATAAGATACATCAGCAATTCATCAGTTTCTTCATTACTACCCAAAGAGGACTCGTATAAATCCTCCTGCTTAGGTGGCATGAAACCTGCTTTTTCAAATGACTCCAGTATCCATCTCTTTAGTGACTCCTGTTTGTCATTTAGTTTAGGTTCGAAGCCTGATAATGAAATTACATCCCTGTTCTGCCTTATACTCCCGCCAACAGCTATGTGATCCAGTATCTCCTCAGCCAACCTTGGTTTCGCCTTTGAAAGGAATCTACTTCGTAGTTCTTCCTTAGCGATACCATTTCTTATTGGATATCTAACATGAAATATCTCAAGCTCATTTTTTATCTTATCTTCTAAACCAAGCAATATATTGTTGTGGATAGGATATATGTCTTTGCTTAGTCTAAAGCTAACGATCTTACCTTCATTCTCAAGCTTCCTTGTTTCATCCTCCAAAGTAGCTTCCAGCATAGATGCAGTCTTTGAGATCTCTTTTAGTGACAAGAAGCTTTTACTGCCTTCTTCGACGATATGTTCAATTATATCACTTAAATCGCCCTGATCCTTTATGGTCAATTCCTCAAGGCTATCCTCGTCGAATCTTTTTCTTTTGGAAGGATTCGGTTCGAGTACCTCGCCTCCTCCAACTGTGAACATAGGCGAATAAAACCTTAATATGAAACGATCTCCCCGCTTGGCAACGGTCTCTTCTTCAAGTCTTAGCTGTGCATAAGCCTCCTCACCAGGTTCCAGTACCTCTCTGTCCAACAAAATTATCCTGCATAGAATTTCATCAGTACCTAAATAAAGCTTCAACCTGGTTCTGTTATCTACTCCTTTGTCCAATGACTTCAACAGTTTTATTTTGACATCGAGCATCATTGTAGATCTCATGGAATTGACAGGAGCTGCAACATTTCCTCTGTCGATTTGAGTTTTCTTAATTCCGGCCAGGTTAAGAGCTACTCTTTGTCCCCCATATGCAATAGGTGAATCCTTGTCATGTACCTGTATTGATCTTATCCTTGCTGTTGTATCACCAGGATAGATTTGTACTTCGTCACCCAGCTTCAAGCTGCCTGCCAAAAGTGTCCCTGTAACTACTGTTCCGAAGCCCGATATTGTAAACACCCTGTCTATCGGCAATCTTGGCATGTCATCGAGACTTTTATCCTCTAATGAATCAGAAAGTCTTTCAATTTCTCCAATAACTTTTTCTATCCCTCTCTTTTCAGTTGATGATACGGGTATTATAGATGCTCCTTCCAGAAATGTTCCTTTGACCTCATCCTTTATCTCTTCCTGCACAAGCTGCAACCACTCATCATCTACCAAATCGGATTTTGTCACAACTACAAAACCACTTTTTACTCCTACTAAATCGAGTATTGCAAGGTGCTCTGCTGTCTGAGGCATAATGCCTTCATCTGCAGCGACTACTAAAAGAACTATATCTATTCCAATTACACCAGCCAACATGTTCCTTATAAACTTCTCGTGACCTGGAACGTCTATTATTCCAGCTCTTTGCCCGTTGGGTAGATCAAAGTAAGTAAATCCAAGTTCAATGGATATACCTCTTTCTTGTTCCTCCTTTAGACGATCGGTGTTTCTTCCGGTCAGAGCCTTTATAAGGGTAGTTTTGCCATGATCTATATGACCAGCAGTCCCTATTATCAAATGCTTCATTAATTACACTCCTTAAGCTTATTTACCGCGTGAATGAAAGCATCCCTAACTATCTCAATATCTTCTTCCTGGATAGTTCTTGGATCAAGGAAAACCCTGTCCTTACTGATCCTGGATATAACAGGTGTTTCGAATCTCCTCAGACCTTCCTCTAAGAACGCTGCGCTTCCAACCAGGGGTTCAATAGCTACACACTTTGTGGGTATCTTTTCCATAGGGAGAGAACCTCCTCCTACTTCCGAAAAATCATCTATCACACTGATTGAGACAGGCATGCCCTCTGACGCTGAACGAAGAATATCCATGAGATCAGATGCCTTCTTCGCAAGCTCTTCTTCACCCATAGAAAGCATTCTGAGTGTTGGTATTTGGTTTACAGCAGTTTCCTCATCCAAATAAAGTCTCATAGTAGCTTCAAGAGCAGAAATTGTAAATTTATCTACTCTTAACGCACGAGTCAGGGGATTCTTCTTCATTTTTTCTATATATTCCCTTTTTCCAACAATAATTCCAGCTTGAGGTCCTCCAAGCAGCTTATCCCCGCTAAAGGTAACTATATCTACTCCTTTTTTTATGCAGGAGCTCACTGTTGGCTCATAGGTCAATCCATATTTTGACAGGTCTATCATCACACCACTACCTAGGTCCTCGATCACAGGAACTCCATACTTCTCCTTCAAGGGTAGTAATTCGTCACTATCAACCGCAGATGTAAATCCCATTATCCTGTAATTAGAGGTATGGACCTTCATGATGGCTGCTGTATTTTCTGTAATTGCTGATTCATAGTCTTTTAGGTGTGTTTTATTAGTCGTACCAACCTCAACAAGCTTAGCTCCACTTTGTTCCATTACCTCAGGTATTCTGAAGGCTCCACCGATTTCAATAAGCTCTCCACGAGATACTATTACTTCCTTATCCTTAGCCATTGTTGACAGTACAAGCATAACAGCAGCTGCGTTGTTGTTTACAACTAACGCAGCCTCTCCTCCAACTGTCTTTGCAGCTACAAGTTCAAGATGATCGTACCTTGAGCCTCGTGAACCTGATTTCAGATCATACTCTAAATTAGAATAAGATGTTGCAGTTCTAACAACTTGCTCCATGATTTGTCTGTTTATAAGTGATCTGCCCAGGTTTGTGTGGATCACTACGCCTGTTGCGTTAACTACACGCCTAAGACTAAAACGAGTTTTATCTTTAACTCTATCTGAGATCAAGGAATCGAGATTTTTCAGTTGATCATCCAACCAATTTCTATTTTTGCCTTCCTTTATACCTGTCCTAAGCTTATCAGATTCCTCTCTAACAGCCTCTAAAACAATGCTCCTGGGAGATGAATCCAGTTGCTTCTTAATCTCAATGTATTCAAGTATCTCATCTACCTTTGGTATCAATGAATATAAATTAGTTTCCAATCTTTTATCACCTCTTAATTATTCTACCTTTAGATTTGATCCTCCGAACTCTTCAACTCTCCCGATGATTGCATGAGGTATGACTGAATTTTCAAGTTTATCCATAATAATCCGGGCTGTCGATCGCGATGCTGAAATCAACAATCCTCCAGAGGTCTGTGGATCAAATAATATATCCTCTAAATACTTAGGTACACTGTCAGCTATATTTACTTTATCACCTACATAGCTTCTATTGTCATAAGCTCCAGCAGGAACCAAGCCCATTTCAGCATAACCTCTTGCCTCCTCGATGAAAGGCACCTTTTCGGATTCTATAACAATAGTAGTTTTACTTCCCTCAGCCATCTCAAGACAATGACCCAGAAGTCCGAATCCAGTAACGTCAGTTACACCATGAACCTGTTCAAGTCCCCGAAACGCCTCCATGCCTTCCTTGTTGAGAGTCTTCATAACTAGAACAGCTTTGTCATATGCCTGTTTACTAGCCAATTCTCCCTTTATAGCAGTGTTTATTATCCCAAGACCTAAGGGTTTTGTTAGTACTAAAACATCTCCAGGCTTTGCTGTATTGTTTGTTTTTACATCCTTGGGATGAATAAATCCTGTGACTGACAGTCCATACTTCGGTTCATCATCTGACACAGAATGACCACCTACGAGCATAGCTCCTGATTCCTTAACTTTATCGTACCCTCCCCTGAGTATTTCCGATAGAACTGATGGATCAAGGCAATCAGGGAAGCAAACTATATTAAGTGCCAGCTTAGGCTCACCTCCCATTGCATAGACATCACTCAAGGAGTTTGCTGCAGCAACCATTCCGAATGTATATGGATCATCCACTACAGGTGTAAAAAAATCCAGAGTCTGTATCATTGCCAAATCGTCGTTAATCTTATATACAGCGGCATCGTCGGAGGTTTCAATCCCAACTATCAGATTTTTATCATTTGCTTTTGGTAAATTGCACAAGACCTGTGCAAGAATATCGGGTCCGATTTTAGCAGCTCACCCTGAGCTCTTAGTCAACTGGGTTAGTTTTATTGTCTCCATGTTGCTATCCTCCTAATCTACAGTTATCAGGTCCTTGATATCGTTGAATTTTGAATCTCCGATTCCAGATACATTTCTAATTTCTTCGATCTTAGTGAATTTATTAGTTTTTCTATACTCTATGATCCTTTCTGCAATGACTTCTCCTATCCCCGGAAGACTGTCAAGTTCTTCCTTGCTGCAGATATTTATGTTTATCAAACCTGAACTATTACCTGAATCGATACCATCTATTTCCATAGAGATGTTTTCTCCAATCGCTGGTATGTAAATCTTATCCTCATCCTTAACTTTTTTTGCAAGATTGATCCTATCAATATCGGCTGCTTTTGTCAAACCACCGGCAAGATCAACAGCATCCTTGACCCTGTCTCCACTTACAAGCTCATATATTCCAGGGTAGTAGACTTGACCGCTGACATGTACCATAACAAGTGTTGGTTCCTCTGCTAAATCTGGATCAACCTGGGTTTCAGTTAATTCTGCCTGTAATAGTGTTATTGGAGGAGTCGGCTGTTCTTTCCTTATATACCCTCCCACCCCAAAATAAGCCAATAAAATGATGGCTATACTCAGTATAATCATTTGCTCTTTTTTTGTAAAGAAATCCATAATCTTCCTCCTGTCATGACCATTTGAAATTCTTAGTGAGATAATGAATTATTTGCCTGTTCACCATTAAACTTTTCAATATAATCTGGTATAATTTAATAGTTGCCAGACAATAATAAAATCAACGGTGGTGTGCATAATGAAAAGATTAATAACAATGTTTCTTGTGATAGCATCTCTCCTTAATACATATACTGTTTTTGCTGAAAATATAAGCCTTTCTGCTCCTAGCTCAATATTGATCGACTTTGATACCGGCGAGGTCTTATATGATAATAATAGCAGTATGAAGCTATATCCTGCAAGTACAACTAAAATGATGACTGCAATTCTTGCTTTAGAAAAGGGAAACCTTCAGGATGTCGTTACCATTGACCAGGAAGTGGTGAGTCTTACAAAAGGTAGCCATATTGCTCTGGAACCAGGTGAACAGCTTACGCTTGAACAGCTTCTCTATGGAATGATGCTACCCTCTGCAAATGATGCAGCTCTTGCAATAGCAAAACACATCGGTGGGAGTATTGATAATTTTATCAGAATGATGAATGACAGAGCGCGAGAATTAGGAGCGACTGATACTAATTTCGTAAATCCAAACGGCTTACACAATGATGCTCACGTTTCCACTGCGCATGATCTGGCGTTGATTGGTCGAAGAGCTATGGAGCTAGATGTTTTAAGAAGTATAGTGAATACTGTGACTTATGAGATACCTCCAACCAATAAGAAATCGGAAACAAGGTTTGTGAAGATAACTAATAAGCTCCTTTTCAGCACTGAGAAAATTGATGTCAATGGAACTCTAGTTAACGCCAAATACGAGGGGGCATCAGGCATCAAAACAGGGTATACCCCTGAAGCAATGAATTGTTTAGTATCGTATGCTGAAAAAAATGACCAAAGGCTTATCTCTGTCGTACTAAAAGCAGAGGGTAACGCCAATTATTCGGACACCCACAAGCTCTTCAATTATGGTTTTTCAAATTTCCAAAATAAGGCTATTGCTAATGCAAATGAATATATTGAAAATATATCTGTTTCTGAGGGAGTTCTACCTTTTGTAGCAGGCGTTCTTGATAGAGACGTGGTTTATCCCATATCCAGTAAGGATGCTTTTATGGTAGAGAGAAACGTTACTCCAGTAGAAGACCTTAAAGCTCCTATAGATAAAGGTCAGATAATTGGTACTGTGGATTATATTTTAAACGGAAAGACTATAGGTGGCGGTAATATAATTGCTACTTCGGATGTAGAGCTTGATCCTATGACTAAACTGCATAATAGATTACTTAGTAAATGGTATCTATTTGTTTTTGGATTACTCATATTAGTGAGAGCTTACGTATTAAGCAAAAAGAGATCCAGGAGAAAAGCAAGGAGAAGAACTCCTTCAACAATAAGATTCTAATAAAAAAGATCACATGAGAAATGCACTCT
>CAZHLQ010000366.1:0-1574 GCA_964533235.1 uncultured Gudongella sp.
AACCAGTTTATTAAGAAAATCGAAAAAGAAGTTGTTCGTAAAAGCTTTGCTGAACTATCCTCTTTACAATAAATAGGACTCTGAGCGGTCGGCACGACCCAGCGATGAGTCGGTGTTGAACTACACCCACCGCTTTTTTAGTGCTATGTACTTAACGACGGTTTTTGTGCTTTTTGAAAGAAAAATAAACAAGCGATCTTTTACATTTTGCAGGTTTTTGTGCTTTCCGGTATAAGTTTTTCGGATGAATCAGGATTAAAGGAAGGTTCTGTGATCGCTTATTCTTAACTAAATGACATATCCTACCCTGTGCACCTTTAGGCGCATTTGGTTTTGATAGTTAAAGTTGGGGATGAGTCTGTATGAAAGTGGCTCCTGGAGGAGAACGTATGGGAGGCAGCTTTCTGATTCTAATCATTTGACCCGTTTTACACACCGGACAATGACAAGGATTGATACCGGTAAGTCTTTCGAAACGTTCAATGTTCGATTCAATCGTTTTCCGGGATTTTGATTTGTTATCGCCTTCGGATTCATCTTCTACCCTGAACTTGATTCCCAGATTCCGTTTTGCCGTGTGGTTGTAGATACCGTAACGTCGGATCTTTACAAATCTACGCGGGAGAATGTGCTGGGCAAATCTGCGCAGGAACTCCACACCACCGAGAGTGATGCACTTTTTAGCCGCTCCTTGTCGGTAATCCCTGGCAATGAATGTCACTTTTTCATCTGTGACATTCACGATACGCTGGTTAGTGATGGCGACCCGATGGGTATATTGCCCCAGGTATCTCACCACATGTTCAGCACTTGCCATAGAGGGCTGACAATGGACCACCCAGGGAGTGCCATATGCACGCTGAATCTGGTCATTGAAGAGCACCAACTGGTTTTGTTTACGCAAAGCACGTTTGAGGCTGTCCAGGAACTTGGCTTTAAACGCACTGCTCATCTGATGAACAGGATAAAGGAACTTCCCTCCATGACCGATGTTTTTCCATCGGCCGTCCAGGGAGTATCCGGCAGCCGGGACGAGACAATGGATATGCGGATGTAGTGAGAGGTTCTGCCCCCATGTGTGAAGCACGGCTATAGCTCCGGTCCCGACACCATAGCGCGAGTATCCAAAGCTGTTCAGGGTGTGCCATACGGCCGAAAATAGCAGGTTGTAGAACATCCTTCCATTATGCAGACAAAGGACATTTAAATGGTCGGGCACAGTGAAAACGACATGATAATGACTCACGGGCAGTGTGCTTTGCACCAGCTCGTCAATCCAGAAGGCTTGTTTGGCTGCCTGACATTTCGGACAATGCCTGTCGCCACAACTGTTATAGCTATAACGAATCGTGCCGCAGTTGTCACACACCTCCTCGTGCCCGCCAAGAGCAGCGGTTCTACAGAGTGCAATTTTTGCAAGCACCTTTTGTTGCAGGGGAGTAAGCTTTCCGCGGTCCTGCAGCGAAAGAGCAAACCTATGAACCACATCGGCCAGCTCAAACCTTGTTCTCATTTTTTGGTAAAGTTGTACAAGGAATCGAGCGGACTGTGTGGTTTAATAAGCGGACATTGAG
>CAZHLQ010000367.1:0-3193 GCA_964533235.1 uncultured Gudongella sp.
ACTAAAGGCAATACTTTAAGAAAGCTGGTATTATTTGGGTAATATTGTGTTGGAGGTGTCACACATGAATTACCCGGTCCACTTAAAAACAGGATTTTTTAGAACGATAAGCTGCCGTATGAGCCTTGATGAGCCAGGAATAAGCCTTGTTCCAACTGAAGTTATTAATGACCAGCCGATTTGTCTTTCCTGGGACTCAATACTCGAGATATGCTTTTTGGAATGGGAGAATTCGATTGAAATCGACATTCTAACCTCCAATGGTACATACCTTAGCATTGTAAAGGATCAGGAACAGGCAAGGAGACTTGCAAATGAACTAAAAGAGGATCATAATATCAGGGTCAGATATCAGTAGATTATGAGAATAAATCGAAATTTTTAAGATTGCCTGGCAAGCAATCTTTTTTTATTCTACCTGGAAAGCTGAAAGGTTAAATAGTTCTTCAGAACCAAACATCGGCAATCCCTTGATTGACACGGTCTTTAAAACAAAATACAATGGAATCAGACTTCAGCTTATTTTTATGAATGGAGAAATTTAATGACGATAATCAAGAAAATAACAGGAAAGATCATATATGCCTTTGGTCAATTTTTATCTGTGATATTCGACGTATTCATCTGGATAGCAGAGGCGGCAGTTGGACTTGTCGCGGGTATAGCCAAGGCGATAGCTGCACTTATCGGGATGGGAGGGTGTCTGCTGATACTTCTTTTGTCGACTCCCGTTGGGCTTGTGCTTCTTCTAAATCCTATAACCCTTATGGCTATAATTTTCTTTGTTGTATTTCCAATACTGGGTTATAAGTTCATATCCCTTTTGAAGTATGTGAAATACATAGTAACTGAATATTTATTCGACCTGGGCAGCTATCTGATGGATGGAAAGGGTCAGTACAAGAGCTTCTCCGAGTACGGGCATAAGTATCAGCGAATGGAGGAGGAGAGGATAAGCAGGGAGAGAGCAGAAAGGCAACAGCAGCAGCAAAGGGAATGGGAGGAAAGGTTCAGGCAATGGCAAAGCTATCAGCAGCAGAGCCAGCAGCAGGGTGGCTACTACAGGCAGCAGCCTTATTCCAATCCGATGACAGAGTTCAGATCAAGGTATGAGACTGCATGCTCTACCCTGGGAGTCGGAACAGATACTGACAAATACCAGGTAAAGCTTGCCTACAGAAAGAAGGCAAAGGAATACCATCCTGATATAAATCATTCCCCCGACGCAACGAGAAAGTTCCAGGAGATCAACGAGGCATATGAGTTTTTAAGTGATGAGAATATTGAAAGGTACAAGCAAATGAGAAGCTAGGAGGTATTAGAGTGAAGGAGAGCTTTTACAGCTTTGACACCGCAATAGGAGTATTGACAATAACTGAAAAATCAGGCTTTATAAATGGACTTTATTTTGGAGAGATAACGCCAGAGGGCAGCGAGAAGAACAAAACTGAGCTTATAGCAACCTGCATAGCTCAAATTGAAGAGTATCTCGATGGAAACAGGAAGGAGTTTCATCTCCCGATACTTATGGAAGGAACGGACTTCAGAAAAACCGTATGGGACGCTCTTAAAACCATACCCTACGGAGAGACAAGAAGCTATAAGGAAATTGCAACCCAAATAGGAAAACCAAAGGCAATGAGAGCAGTAGGTGGTGCAAACCACCATAATCCAGTATCTATTATTGTTCCCTGACATAGAGTCATTGGAGCCAACGGTGGGTTGGTAGGATTCGGTGGAGGACTTGAAATAAAGGAAAAATTATTGAAACTGGAACAAACAGGAAGCATTGAATAACCCAAATATAAGATCAAGGGGAGCCGTTTGGCTCCCCAATGTTATTTATATGCATTTTTCGATCATTACATCCAAAATAGCTTCATCGGTATTGCTCATGCCTTTAGTTGAAACGTGAGCAAGGTTTCTGATAGATTCCTCTGCAGTATTGCCAAGTATACCATTATCTGAGGGTATCTGTATATCTGAAAGTGCCATTGATGAAGCATCTCTTGCTGCATCGACAGATATAGCAAGCTTATAAGCACATCCAATTTTCGCGCCGTCACAGAGTATTCCTGATACACCTGCTATCATATTTTTTATAGATGCTTCTATTTGTTCCTTAGAGCCTGATTTCAGGTAAGTCATGCCTGCCGCGCAGCCGACGCCTGCGGCGACTCCGCATCCACAAACAGGCGTAAGAACACCAAGGTGTACCTTGACGTAAATAGTTACAAGATGACTGAGTGCAACTGATTTAATTATTCTTTCTCTTTCAACGCCAGATTCAGTACCCAGAACAGAAATGGGAATTATTGCCACAAGACCGTGATTTCCGGACCCTGCACTACTCATTACAGGTAGAGGATAACCCGTCATCCTTGCCTCTGAAGCTGCTACCGTGTATGCCTTCGCTTTAGAATAGGGATCGCTAATCTGGGCTTTGAAATGCTTGCCCATTCCAAGACCTATATCCTCTTGTATCCCGACATTTGCCAGAGAAAGGTTCATTTCGATTCCATCATTTATGAAGAGCAGATCTTCAGCTGAACACTTGTCAACAAATTCGACCAGCTGGCTAATGCTGAACTCCTTTATCCTGAATCTGATACCAGCAGAGGCTGGCTTGGAAGATTCTTCCTTTGAGGTATCTGATTCTTTTTGGAAAGCGACGATTCCGTTTACTGTTTCGAGAACTATATTAGTATGAGTATCCTTGATCACGACCTCAGAGACGTCATCCCCGCTCCATGCAGTTGCTTTTATGTACAGACTGGTAAGATCCTTATCCAGTACGACCTTAATTTTCCCTGCGTCTACCATCTCCTTTGAGCTTGAGATGCATGGACCGTCAACGGTTTTTAGTACCTCAAGTCCGTATTGAGAATTTCCGCAAAAAATTCCAAGGGCAGCTGCAAAATCAAGACCTCGTTCCACTGTGCCAGGTATGCCAACTCCCATACCATTTTTTAGTATATTGTTATTTACAACAAGCTCCATCCTGTCAACAGAACCGTTCAAGAGTTCAGCAGCCCTGGCAGCACAAAACGCAACAGCCCCAGGCTCCGTACAACCAAGGGCAGGCTTTACCTGGTCCTTTAAGATATCGATCAATATATGAAAATTAGTCATATTTACACCTCCACTGATTCTTTATGCAAATCCCGTGCCAAAAACTTAATAAAGCAGGGAT
>CAZHLQ010000368.1:0-2494 GCA_964533235.1 uncultured Gudongella sp.
GCTGTGCAAGCATTGTGGCAAGGTGCAAAAAATTACCCGCAAAGGTACGCTGTCTGGGGAGCAAGACCATAGTTTCGACTGCGTGAAACACGGCAGCAATGAACCAAGCAATTTGCTCGATTGCCTGTACCTGTACCGTGAGTTTGAGTCTGAGGCACTGCGTATCCTGGTGCCTTATACGAAAAATGGTGTGGACGACACCGTGGTGCAGTCGTTTATGGCGGCTGTGCAACTGGGCTTGAAGCGCCGCTTTGGCGGGAAGGTAGACCACCTGCGCATGGTGCTGCAAGACGAGCCCGGCAAAGATGGTGGCCCACGCAAGCACTACGTCATGCTGTATGACTCGGTACCTGGTGGAACAGGTTATTTGCACCAGTTGCTGGCCAAGGATGCCAAGACTTTGGCTGAAGTCTTGCACCTTGCCCTCGATGCGCTGCAAACCTGCAGCTGCAACGAAGACCCCGAAAAAGATGGCTGCTATCGCTGTCTCTACCAATACCGGCTTGGGCGCAATATGGAACTGGTTTCCCGAGATAGCGCCAAGGCGGTACTGGCTGACTTAGTTGGCTCGCTGCCTGATTTGCAGCGGGTAGAGACCATCTCCGATATTTATATCAACCCCAATTTCGACTCCGTCTTAGAAGCGCGATTTATCGAGAGCCTCAAAAAGATGGGTGGGGTGGCAGGCATACCCACTGTGAAGCTCGTGCAAGACGTTGTCCATGGCAAGTCAGGCTATGTGCTGGAACTCAATGGCCAGCGTTATCGCATCGAGCCTCAACGCCAATGTCACAGCGATGATGGGGTAGCTGTACCTAGTCAGCCTGACTTTGTGATTTGGCCATGGTCCACCAACTCAAAGCGCAGACCCATAGCGGTGTTCTGTGACGGCTGGAGCTATCATAAAGACAGCATCCGACAAGATGCTCTCAAACGTAGTGCTTTGGTGGCCAGTGGAAAGTTTTGGGTGTGGTCTGTGACCCACCAAGATGTAGCCGCAGCCTTAGATAAGACTACAGATACTGATTTGGAAGCGCTGACGGTCGCGTTGAGTCGCCATGACGGCAGCAAAGCCCCCGTGACAGTGCCAAGAGCACAAGCCAAGGCGTTTACACAGCACGCGGTCGCTAAGCTGTTGCAGTGGCTGGCCAGCCCTGAAGGCACTGCAGGTCAAGACGCGGCAGTGGATGCCCTGCAGCGCAATGCTTCTTGGTTGCAGTTTTTGATGGTCCCTTCTACACCTTTAGACAAAGAGGCTGCAACGCACCAGCGCGCACAGTGGCAAGAGTACTTGCCTATGCATATACAGGAACCAGGTGCGCGGTTCGCGCCTGTCATGTCGAAGAAGTCAGGTGCCACGAGTGTGGTCGGGTGGTGGCCTATGCTTATCGCTGGGGGATGGCCTGAACAAACGGCTTGGACGGCACCCTGTGCAGTGCTGTTTGATGCCACCGCCGCTGAGAGTGAAGAGGCTCTACACCACGCATGGCGTATGTGGCTGCACGCCTTTAACGCATTGCAGTTCATGCCAGGCACATGGCTGGTGGAGCGAGAAGGTTTGCTTGCACACGATTACGACGTACTCAGTGCCAGCTCGAAGTCAGCGCAGCCAGCGCAAGGTGAAACGCAAGCTGCCCTCAATGGCATTTGGCAGGCCGTGGTTGAGCAAGTGATGGAACCCATGGCTTCTGGCATGAAAGCCTTGGCACATGCAGGCGTGTCGCCTCCCGAGGTCGGGCTGGAACTGGCGGACAGCAAAGGCCGTGCAGTGGCCGACTGTGAACTGGCTTGGAGCGATTCACAACTTGCCATACTGCGAGCAGACCAAGAAGACCTACAAGAACATTGGGTGGCCGATGGCTGGAAATGCTTGGTGCTCGATGAAGACATGGTCACGACTCAGGGCAAGCCTTGGGCTGTGGTGGCCGCTGAATATTTAGGTATTGAAGTCAAATTGGATGAAGGAGTGGCTGCATGAGCCTCAAACCCAAAGTAGCCCTTTCACAAGATTTTTTGTTTCAGCTGTCCAAGCTGCCAAAAAACGTGCATTCCAAGGTCATGCAATGGGCCATTAAGTTCCAGACAGACCCTAAAAGTCCAGGAATCAACTACGAAAACATTCTTGGTGCACGCGATAGCAATCTGAAGTCCGTACGTATAGATAGCGACTGGCGCGGTATTGTCTTCAAACCTAGCAGTGGTGATGTGTATGTGCTGCTCTATGTTGCACATCACGATGAGGCATATCGTTGGGCTGAGAACCGTAAGCTCGCAGTGAACCCTGTCACTGGTGCGATGCAAATGGTGATGGTGCAAAGCGTTGAGGAAGCTGCACCTGTAGTCGCAACGGCTGAACAGGCACCAGTGGTTCCTGCAAATACACAGCCTTTGTTCGGGGTGCTGCAAGACCGCGAATTACTGAGCCTCGGCGTACCACAGGAAATGTTGGCAGCGGTACGCACCATCGTTTCCGATAGCCAACTCGATGCGTTAC
>CAZHLQ010000369.1:0-1906 GCA_964533235.1 uncultured Gudongella sp.
TAATTCCATTATACTAGTTATCAAAACAATTTCATATGATAAAACATGGACTATTATCAGCAAATCTCAGGAGCCCAATTGGGCTCCGAAATTCTTACTAATTGTCATCAATCAGAGGTCTTAGTTAAAGATAAAATCCTCATTTGGTAGGTACCCGAGATAGTCTCTTCGGAAACTCCCACTCCCAGCACATCCTCATCCCATGGATCGAATGTTACATCAACATTTACTCCCTGACTGGATCCTAATATTCTTCTGCTTTCCTGGTCATAGGGGAGTATCAGCTGTCTTCCATCCAAGTGAGTCCAAATAATATTTCCATCGCCGTTATCACCAATGGTTATAGATCCGGCAACTCGGTCTCCACCATCCTTGTTGGTGGAGACGATGGAGTATGTACCTAATAGGCTTAACTTCCCGACTGCGAATCCGGATACTCCCGGGATCTGGGGTTCTTCTTCCTTCGGTGCTTCATCAGCCGGAGGCTGATTCTCTGTTACCTCCCCCTTATTGGTTGAATTCTCCAGCTCAGACATTTTGGAGTCCAGGGCCTTCAATCTCTCTTCTATTGTCTGTGGATCTATCCCCAGCTCCTGCATTATATCTTCAAGTTTTTCAGAGGTCTCGGGAAAAACATAGCCAGCTGTTTCTAAGGCTGATTTAAGCGCTTCAAATCCCACACTGTCGAAGATCCGTGCAGTTACGGTTCCACCATCCACCTTGACTCCCATGACCTTGCCCTCAAAAAACCAGTCCGTCAGTGTATCTCCAATATATGAAAGCTGTTCTCCTGTCTCAGCAGCGTTAAGGGATGCGAGACCTACCACTGCAGATACAGGCGCTAGCTTTTCTTTCACATCATCAAAACCAACCGTCACTTGATGGTTTTCGCCTAGAATGATATTACTGCCAGTAGCTGCTATGTCCACAATGCAATCAGTGCCGCCTACGATTACTCCTGCAGTAGTTCCCAGTGTCATGCTGCTGGTTCCAAGAGCGGCTATGCTACCTCCTCCGGTTACGATCGTACCCACCACGAAGACGCCGACTTTGCTGGCAGTCTTTGTTGCCTGTGCAGCCTTGGTCATTTTATCCCAGAATGCTGCATCCTCCGTCGCTTGGCCATGAATAATACTCTGGGCAAGCTGCATTTGTTCAAAGGCAGATTTAGCATCTGTTCCAAGCTGCTGAGCCAGCTGTTTATACAGCTTAGCTCCTTTCAGGGCATCAAATTGTTTTGTCAGATTTTCTGCCCAGATCTGTGAGCCAAGTTTTTTTGGATCTGCTGCAAGGCCGTAGAATTGAAGCCCGGAAGGGACGGACGCAAGGCTCATTAGCTGAAGCTTATGTCTGCCAATCAAGGATTCTTGTTTTGATACTGATATCTCGAGAATTTTTTCTGCTTTGCTGCTAATCTCCTCTGCGGCCAGTGAATACTGCTCTGCATTTTCCCATATGGCCAGGAGCTCGTCAACAATATCTGAGACTTCCTCCATTGTCGTCGATGAGGAATCTAAAGTCAAAAATTTCTCCGTCGCAAGTCTGGCATAGATATACTGTCTAAGAGCAACTGTTGTTGCTTCATTTGCTACTTTAAGTGACTCTGGTTCAGGCTCCCGTTCTACAGTTATTGGTTCTAATTCCTCAGCTTCATTAGTGGTGTCCTGTGAACCGCATGCACTTAGGCTTAGTATCATTGTGGCTGCCAGTGTAAGTGCTGTAAAGCGCTTAATTAGGTCTTTGAATTTTCTCACTGCCCTGACCCCCTGTAATTATTGATATTTTAATATCTTAGAGTTATCTTATCAAAATATTTTATCGATAAACACATATTTTTTTAGTTTGGCACTGTCATGACAAAAGGACCGTTAATCGGCAAAGATGCTTGGTTTTTAGGGTTTTAATT
>CAZHLQ010000370.1:0-2627 GCA_964533235.1 uncultured Gudongella sp.
TATAATGTTCAGTATATAGCAAAATAATAAGGACATTGGGGACGGTCCCTAATGGCTGGAGTTTTCTAAAACAATAAACAATTCCTGCCAAAAAGGCCGCTTCCTTAGCCAAATCATAGATTTGGACTTCGCGGCATCTGACCTACTATGAAATCAGAGATTTCTGTT
Source organism: uncultured Gudongella sp. (assembly GCA_964533235.1). GTDB lineage: Bacteria > Bacillota > Clostridia > Tissierellales > Tissierellaceae > Gudongella. The sequence continues at coordinate 169 of CAZHLQ010000370.1, forward strand.
AGGTCATGAAACCGTCCCCGGTGTCCCTAAAGAGGTGCATTATGAAGAAGTACATCGCAATCACAATAATAATAATTCTAGCAGTCTTGATTTACAGGGAGAGGTATATGTTCAGACTTGGATTTGATTACCTATTGTCCAGGAGTCAAACAACTACCAATATTGATCCTGAAAAAAAGCAGACACTGATCAATCCTCTTGAAGGCTTTGTAGAAACTAATGAGGAACAGGCTGCAACAGACCATGAGACTCCACAAGAAATACCTGAGAGTGTAGAAATCTCGCCGCAGTCTCCAGCTGATACTGTTGATGTAACCATGCCTGCAGAAACCACAAAACAGGATGTCTCATCTCCAACTACTTCTGAAGCCATCCAAAGGCAAAGCTTTGATGAAATTGCAGCTCGATATAATAAGGAACTGATATCCCTTGAAAAGGAATTTAGATCCTCTTTGGATGGTTTGATTGCATCAGCAATATCTGACTATAATTCTGGAAGCTACAAGAAACTTGAGCTTGCTAAGCTGTATTTAAAGAAAGGCGAGGATCTTGAAAAATCATCTGATGGGAAGTTCTATGTACTTCTTAAGGCCTTCGAGTCTGAGCTTAAAGACAACGGTTATAGCATTGACCTAATCAAGGATGTAGATAAGTATTACGTGGCAATGAAAAAGACAGAAAAGACAAGAATAGTTGATACTGGAATGAGCATAGTGAACAACTGAAAGGGACATTGGGGACGGTTCTTTTTGTCCCAAATCATTACGAAAACGTCATATATTAGGACAAAAAGAACCGTCCCCGGTGTCCCTAGATTATTTTTGCGATGAGTTCGCCTGTGTCAGTAACAAGTCTTTTTGCATCTCTCATTGCTTCCTCTAACGTCATTGGTCTGTCTACTACAGGCAAAATAAGTTTTACTCCCACTTCATAAAGTTTTTCATAACCTTCCCCCAGACCACCTGCAACTGCTATTACCGGTACTCCCTTAGCGACAGCTCTTCTTGCAACTCCTGAGGGTACCTTCCCATATGCTGACTGACTGTCAATCCTTCCTTCACCTGTAATCACTAGGTCAGCTCCGACTAGCTTCTCCTCAAACTTCAGGATATCAAGTATCATTTCGATGCCTCGTTCCAGCCTCCCATTGCAAAAGGCCACAAGTCCGGCTCCAAGTCCCCCTGCTGCTCCGCTCCCAGGCATCTCCAATACGTCTATTCCAATGCTTCCTTTTATTTTTTCAGCATATTCATGCAGATTTCTATCCAGATATACAACCATCTCAGGATCAGCTCCCTTTTGAGGCCCATATACCCTTGATGCACCCGTCACGCCACATAAAGGATTTGTTACATCAGACATTATGATCACCTCTGCCCCATCCAGCAGCTCAGTTTTTCCAGTGATATCTATGGTCTCAAGATTTTTAAGGGCACCACCTCCAAAAGCTAACTCAATTCCATTTAAGTCCTTGAAGGATACACCTAATGCCTGAGCCATCCCCACTCCTCCGTCGTTGGTAGCTGAGCCTCCAATGCCAATATAAAGCCTTTTACAGCCCATCTCCAAGGCTTTTAGAATCAACTGCCCTGTTCCATAGGTCGTCGTGTTCATTGGGTCAAGCTTGCCATCCTTGACCAGTGTCAGCCCCGATGCAGCTGCCATCTCGATTATTGCCTCTCCTCCCGGCAGGATCCCAAAGCTTGAATTGATAAGGTTTCCCGATGGCCCGACAACTTCAGTCTGAACCAGGTTTCCTCCCATGCCCGTCACTAGGGTCTCAACAGTCCCCTCTCCGCCATCAGCAACTGGAAGCTTTAATATATCAGCCTCCGGACATATTCTCCTTAAACCAGCTTCAAGATTATCCGCTACCTCTGTTGAACTTAAAGACCCCTTAAAAGAATCAGAAGCAATTACGATTCTCATCGATCGACCCTCCCATATTGAATCACTCTCCACCCCAATGCCCTACCCCTGATGCTCTTACCTTGTTGAACAAACGTTGGAAATATCCACTTAAGCCAGCAACCGCGCCAAAAATTATTACTATCCCCACCTTTATGTTGGCTGTAAAGGGTTCGCCAAGAAAAAGTACTCCTATCAGAGCTGCCATAAGTATCCTGGTGGTCGACACCAGGGATCCTGTAGCAGAATCAACGTATTTATAGCCCCAGGTCAGAAATATCTGACCCAGTATCCCAAGTAAAGCAGATGCCAGTATATATGGCAATGCTGCAGGATCAAAGTTCAGAAGCTCCCTAAATGCAAGCGGAGTATTCAAGATAAGTCCAATATACATTATGTAGAGAATAATAGTATCCCCGGTGTCGTGCTTTCTAGCCTCGGTGAGATATAGAGTTCCAAGACCTGTTATCCCAGCTGATGCGAATGCGATAAGGTCTCCAGTATTTATATGATCGAAAGAGGGTTGAGAAACGGTGTATACTCCAACCATT
>CAZHLQ010000371.1:0-2665 GCA_964533235.1 uncultured Gudongella sp.
CATTATTGCAGTACCCTTAACGATAAGCAATGGAGCTGTCGGATCTGCTGGTCCCATGGCTTTATTGGTGAAGGCTCCCAGTACTGGTGTCCCCTGTGCTTCGACCCTCCAGTGCTTAGGTACATGGATCTCCACACCACCTGCTATGGCTGTGGCCTCAATATAGCACTGAGCACCCTCCATGTTTGCCTCTCTGAGATCAAGCTCTATCCCTCCCATGATGGCGGTTAGCTTGCCTCCCTTGAAGCTTTGTGAAGTATTTATGTTTTCTGCTCCAGACATCAATACAGTGTGATCCACAAAGTCCTCATTGGTCCTATTTTTATTCCAGGTCTCCGACGTTGACCCACTCCTATTGGAAGATACCCCTTTTGTAAAGATTAAATTCCCTCCGATCAGGATCAAAATAACCGGGAAAAAATACTTAAAAATATCCCTGGTGATCATATCAAGTCTGCTCAATTGGAAAATGACCCCTATTGAAATCACTATCAGGCTGCCAAGCTTTGAAGATCCCCTGTCAACCAAGCCCACGAGACCAGCTATTATTATAATGCTTGGCCAATAGGTGCTTATAATATCCCCAAAATCAAGATATCCCAGCTGGTCGGCTAAAAACCCTGCGCCAACAAGTATCAACAATATACCTACAAAATATCTACCTCTCATTGTAACCCTCCTCAATACACCTTTTTCCCCCTAATTAATACCCCAATATCAATATAACACAAATAAAAATTCACAGTTCGTTAATATTTTCGTGCTGTCACCACGACCACACTGGAGGGTTCTCGTTTATAGCGTTAAGCGGTAGTAGGGGCAGACGACCCTGTCTGCCCCTACTACTACTTTACGCTTTCCTTATAAATGTTTGCCTGCACTTGGGGCAGTTTATGCTGACTCTGCCTTTTCCCTTTGGTACTCTGAGCTTTTGTCCGCAGCTTGGGCACTTAAAGTATTTATACTGGCTTTTATTCTTGGCAGTATCAGAATATCCCTTAGCCCTTCGCTTCATATTTCCGAATAAGCTCATAAATTTTTGGTTCTCTTTATACCTTGCGCTTGTGTTCCTGGAAAACATCCTCAGATAGCTAAGCAACAAGATAATTATACCTGCTGTGTTCAGGACATCATTCTTAAGCAATACGCTCCCTAGTATGACGACTATACTTAGAATAAACATGGCATTTGAAAGCTGATCCAAGCCATATCTTCCTATCATAAATTTTTGGATCCAGTTCTTCATCTTATCCTCTCCAATACTGTAATATGGTAACAATTATACCATCAGCAGCACATCAGAGCAAAGAAAACCCGGGATTCCTCCCGGGTTATTATTCTAATTGCTCTCCTCAAGCCATCTCTTTGCAAAATATGCGTAGTATGCTGCTCCCTTATAGAACTGATCCTCATCGAAGTCGGTCTTTGGGTGATGATGCGAAAAAGCGTAGCCATTTGAAGGGCTCCCCATTGAAAGTATAGCCATGAAGGATGGCACCTTTTCACTGATGAATCCGAAATCCTCTGAACCGCTGAGCATCCCGTCATCCATGTATGGATCCAGCTGCAGTACTCCTTCCTCCCCGAATAGTTCTTTCCCAAAGGATATTCCTTTATCTCTCATCGCCTTATCATTTATAACAGACGGACATTGTATAGTATACTCTACATCTGCTGATCCTCTGAATACAGCAGCAGTTCCCTTTGCTATCTCCACAAGTCTATTTTTCATGAATTCCCTGGTCCTAGGATCCATAGTTCTGATAACACCCGACATGGTTGCTGTATCAGGGATAACATTTGCGGCAAGACCGCCAGACATCTGCCCAACAACGCAAAGCGCCTTCTCTCCCGGCTTTATCTCTCTGCTGACAAGCTCTGACAGTGCCAGATGAGTCTGTGCGGCTATATTTAGGGGGTCTACGGCAGTATGAGGCATTGCTCCATGTCCTCCCTTTCCCTTGATATATATGTGGAACTGGTCAGGAGCCATGGATGCAGCTCCCTCCCTGGGTATAAGGAGCTTACCATGCTCAGCTTCGATACCTGAAAATACATGGATCATCATAGCAGCATCTACCTTCGGATCCTCAAGTATACCATCCTGGATCATGGTTTTTGCACCCGTTAGTACTTCCTCTCCTGCCTGGAACATCAGCTTGACGTTACCCTGGAGTTCGCCCTCCATCTCCTTCAATAGCTTTGCAGCTCCTAAAAGAGTACTTGTGTGCACGTCGTGTCCACAAGCATGCATAGCATCATTTACTGAAGCAAAAGGAAGTCCGGTTTCCTCCTTGATTGGAAGTGCATCCATATCACCTCTCAACAGTATAGTCTTACCCTTTGATGGATCACCAATATTGGCTACGACTCCCCCTCCAACAACTATTGAATCGATCCCCATCTCAGTAAGCTTTTGCTGTACGAAGCTGACCGTATTAGGAAGCTTCATTCCAAGCTCAGGACTCCTGTGAAGCTCTCTACGGTTTCCCACTATTTCACTCTGGAGAGCTAATGCTCTATTCAGTAAACCCTTATTGTCTAACATATTCGCCCATCTCCTTTTGTTATATTCGAACACTTCTTTAAGTTAAAGCTTTTACGCAAAAAGGTAATTAGATACAGTATAGCAAAAAAAGAGCAATTGTAAAGAAAAATCCCTGGA
>CAZHLQ010000372.1:0-1802 GCA_964533235.1 uncultured Gudongella sp.
GGTACAGACTTTATTGACCAGCCTCGCAGATCCGCCGGAAAATCTGTAGATCATTTCGATTGCTTCGTCAGTGAAGATGTCGCGGTCTGTCCCGGCATAGCTCAGGTGGCTGCTCAAGTACTCACGTACTTGGGAATGATCCATGGGATGAATCTTGCACTGGATATCGATTCTCTGTCGTATGGCCGTGTAGGACTGCATCTGCAGCTTGTCCCAGAGTTCTGTCTGACCCACCAGAATCAGAGCGAGGGGACTCACGGCATCCATCTTGAAGTTCAGCAGGAAGCGGACTTCCTCCAGCATTTCCCGGTCCAGCAGATGCGCTTCATCGACAACAACTACAGGTTGCTTCTTGTGGAGTCCCTTCATAAGTTCGACTTCCTTGTGCAGCTGCCTCTTGGCATCACCACGGTAGAACTTCGACTCTGCACCCAGCTGATCCAGGATTCCCTTGTAGAAGTTTCTGGGAGTGAGTTTCGAGTCTGCAATATACATCAGTGTATACTTGCTGCCATCAAGTTCCTCTTTGAACCGCCTGACAGCGGTGGTCTTACCCGTACCGCATTCCCCTGTGAGGACACAGAACAGTTGCCGCTCGGCAACATAGAAGAGCCTGCCCAGCGTCTCCGAGAGTGTGCTGGACTGATAGAGGTCCTTCGGCGGGATATCCCGTGAAAACGGGGTTCTTGCGAACCCGTAGAACTCTTCATACATTGCCGCCACCCTCCTTTCTCATGTGTCGGAAGGATATGGCTGTGGCAGAGTTCTTCTCTTTTCTCTTCTCATTCTCTCTTTCTGCAGCATCCAGCAGTCTTGAAGCCGTAGGCTTTAGGGCAGTCAGGTATTCCGGAATAACAGGCTTTTCTCCGACTTTCTCACCGATGTTGAGCTTCTTTGCGCTGATGGGAGGATCTTCCTGATATTCAACGGTGAGAATCTCAGTATTGCTCGGATCATAGATGATATCCACTTCCCGGCCTACATAGGCAAGACCCACCTCATACTTCACACTGCTGAAACTGATGCATCCGCTCTTGTCCACTCTTCGTTTCTCGGCATGGAGAAATGCGTTGGAGACGGTTTCCACAGGAAGAAATTTCAGAGGCCTGGGATCAAGATTGTAGACTTCTACAGGAGTCTTTCCGTTCAATGCGGAGTGGGACTTGTTCTGGTAGCATTCTTCCAGCCAGATCCAGAAGCGCTCATTCATCTGCTCTAGAGTTCTGATGCCATTGTCCACTTTGTATTCATCAAGAAAGCGGTCGATGTTCTGGTTGAACCGTTCAATCTTTCCGGTTCCTTCAGGCGAATACGGTTTTGCGTAAAGCAGGCGTACGCCGAGCTTTGCGCAGGTTCTTCCCATCCACTTGGTCTTGTACTGCTTCCCGTTGTCGAAATACACAGCATCGGGAATACCGTACTTCAGGATGGATTTTCGGAAACAGTCCTCCACAATGCTCTGGGTCAGATTCGGATAGAACTCCGCATGAAGAATCATCCTGGTGGCATCGTCGAGGAAGGCCACTAGATAGACCTGCTGCAGCTTCTTGCCGGGTCCTATGGGCAGATAGCATCCGTATTTGATATCGGAGTGCCAGAGCTTGTTACGGTTCCGCTTCTGGAACCGTCTGGTGGCTAGGCCGCCGGAACTGTAGATGGCCATATGTTTTCCGCTGAACCCCTTTTCCTGCAGGTTCTCCTGGAGTGTGCTTCTCTTGATGACCCCTTTGGAAACCAGACCGTCCCACTCTAGGATTCTGATGATCTCGGCGACGCTTCTGCTGGGTACCTCCTTACGGAGC
>CAZHLQ010000373.1:0-1684 GCA_964533235.1 uncultured Gudongella sp.
GTTCTTGGCTATGGGTGTACCTGATGGTAAAGGTGGTTACCGTGTTAATCGCTGCCGTTCCATCATGGATCGTTACGCATCTCGTATGGTACGGTTCTATCAGGCTGATGTCTTGAAAATTGAGACATCTGAACTGGCTGCATATGCCTTGGCATGCCCTTGCCTCATCAAAGATGCTAATGGTGATATGCGTGATGCTCTGTCTGTATTTGAGCGTCGTCACCATGCAGAAACTGGGGAACTGATTAACTTCACTGTATTCCCTGATGATGAGAAGTTCATCAGGAAAGCTATGGAGAAGAAGTTCCTCAACTCCGAACGTCACCCTGTTGTTGGTCTTGGTTCCATTCAGTTGGACACTAACCTGCCCAAGAAGTATGTAGATGAACTCAAGGCCCTTGGTTTCAAATCCATCTATACAAAGAATGTAGATGGCACTGAGTATGCAATATGCCCTGTTAAACATGGCTATATGATCAGCTATGATAGGGCGCAGGCTCAGAATGGTGACTTTGATGGTGATATGCAATACTTTATCCCATCTGATGTTGCCAACTTCGGTATTGTACGTATGCCTGAGGCTAAACCTGAGGCAGAAACTGGTGAGAAGATCGAGTACTCTCATGAGAACTTTGGTAAGTTCCTGAAGTACAAATACATCCAGACCATCAACTCGCAGCCTATGATTGGTTTGGTAGACCTTCTCGTTCGTAGGATCATTGAGGAAAACCGGCTCAATGGTCATGGTCTCACTGCTACTCAGTATATGGAGTTGGCACGTATCAGGGAGAAGATGATTCAAGGCAGAAAGCACCTTACCAAGGACATGGATCTTGATAACCCTCCCACTATGGAAGATACTTTCAATGAGGTTCAGACCTATCTCATCAAACACTTCCACTGGAAGAAATTCATGGTTCCCAAGGCTCAGTGCGCTCCTGCTACACATCGCCTCAAAATATTCGGGGCTTCTGGTACTGGTATCAGAACTGGCTCTCCCATAACTGCTATCAACAACATTATTTCTCTGGTATCTATTGCCAAACAGCAGTCTAACTACAACAACGATCCCTATGCTAAATCTTGGGATCACATCCACGGTGCATCTACAATTGGCGTAGTTGAGAATGACTCTGAATATTGGAGGGTCAAATTCAATGAACTGTGGACTATGCTCAAGCGTGGTGACAAGACCATCTTGGGTGTTGCTGTTACTCCACAACGTATTCTTCGCGTACAGTCTTTCTGCAACTGGCTGACTAAAGGTGGTCAGGATTGGAAAGGCTATACCAATATTGCAGGAGAACTCTTGAGTGAAAAGGATGACAATATCCGCCGCAAAGAGTTCTTCAGACTCGGGAAAGCACTGGATGCTAAGATCAAACGTTTCATTGAGGAGGAGGTTGGCCTTGATGAATACAAACAGGATCTGCTCAAGAAGATGTTGACTATCTACTTGGGTCTCACTGGATTCGGTGCTGGTACCAATCGTGAAGGTGTGGCATTCAGCTTTGGTGGGCGTTGTTTCTGGAGGATGAAGAATAAGTATGTCCTCTGGGTTGCCAAACTGGTCCACCCTGATAATGCCATGATTGATCGACTCATCAAAGAGTTCGGCATCAAGTACTAATCCTAGTAAGTGGGGTGCGCATACTATAAACGCACAGAAGGAGATGCATATGTC
>CAZHLQ010000374.1:0-2076 GCA_964533235.1 uncultured Gudongella sp.
CCTCTGCTGCATCAGGGAACAGCTTGTAAAGTGATGAGAACCGTACCTCGCTAAGCATGAATTCCTTAAGGTCTTTTGTCGGTGCCTTAGAATCCAGGGTAAACGGATTTTTACCTTCCTTTTCAGCAAGCGGATTGTATCTGTAGAGCGACCAGTACCCTGCTTCAACTGCCTCCCTCGTATGAGGCATCGACTTTGCCATTCCAGCCTTGATCCCATGGTTGATACATGGCGAGTATGCAATTACAAGTGAAGGTCCAGGATAGCTTTCTGCCTCCATTATTGCCTTGAGTGTCTGGTTCTTGTCAGCACCCATAGCTATTTGAGCAACGTAAACATATCCATAACTCATTGCCATCATACCGAGATCTTTTTTCCTGGTATTTTTGCCGCTGGAAGCAAACTCAGCAATTGCAGCTGTAGGCGTTGCTTTCGAGGACTGACCACCTGTATTAGAGTAAACCTCTGTATCAAATACGAGAACATTGACATCTTCACCTGATGCCAGTACATGGTCCAAACCTCCATAACCTATGTCATAAGCCCAACCGTCGCCTCCGAATATCCAGTGGGATCTCTTGATCAAGTAATCTCTATTGTCATATATTTTCTTCAAAATATCATAGTTTGACTTTTCTTCCTCAAGAACTGAGATCAGTTTATCTGCTCTTTCTCTTGTCCCTTCTGATATGTCAAAACCCTCAAGCCAGTTCTTAATAGCCTGCTCAACCCTTGAACTTAGTCCTGATTCTATTGCTTCAATAGCAAGCTTTCTGGTTGCATCTCTAAGCTTCTTGACTCCAAGGTACATTCCAAATCCGTACTCTGCATTATCCTCAAAAAGTGAGAATCCCCAGGAAGGGCCATAGCCCTTTTCATTAGTAGTGTAGGATACCTGTGGTGAGCCTCCCCATACAGTTGAGCAGCCTGCCGCGTTTGATATCATCATCCTGTCACCATAAAGCTGAGTTATGAGCTTAGCGTACGGTGTCTCACCACAGCCGGCACATGCTCCTGAAAACTCCTGAAGTGGCTTAAGGAACTGGCTTCCTTTAACGCTTACAACGATCTTTTTAGGTATTTCTTTTGTGGGAATCTCCTTTGTAAAACTCCAGTCCCTGATATACTTTTCTCTATTCTCAGCAAATGGCTCCATTTTAATAGCCTTATCTTTAACCGGACAAACTTCCACACAGCTACCACAGCCTGTGCAGTCCTGGCCTGATATTGCAAGATGATACTCTATACCATCAAAGCCTGTGGCTTTCAATGATTCAAAGCCTTCAGGACTGCTCTTTATTTCCGCACCGTCAAGTAGTATCGGTCTTATTACCGCATGTGGGCACACATATGAGCATTGGTTGCATTGAGTACATTGGGATGAATACCACCTTGGAACATTTATTGCTACCTCTCTCTTCTCCCACGCTGTAACTCCAAGTGGAAATGATCCATCTTCTCTTCCATTAAACGCACTTACAGGAAGCTTATCTCCCTCTCTGTTATTCATTGGAAGGATGACATTCTTTATGAAATCAGGCATCTCAGAATCAATCTCGACTGTTTTATCCTCTGCATTCCTCCATGCTTCCGGTACAGAGATTTTTCTTATCCCTTCAAAGCCCTTGCTGATTGCAAGATTGTTCATATCTACAATATTCTGACCCTTGCTTCCGTAGGAGGCTTCTACCTCCTTCATAAGGTGCTTCTCAACATCCTCCAGGGGTATTATATCCGCTAACTTAAAGAATGCTGCCTGCATGATTATGTTTATCCTGCCTCCGAGGCCAAGCTCCTCTGCGAGCTCGACGGCATTTATTGTATAAAAATCAACCTCGTTATTTGCTATCGCTCGCTTGATCCCTGCCGGGAGCTTTTTATCCAGCTCATCTTCGCTCCAGATACAATTTAGTAGGAATTTCCCTCCCTTTTTGACTCCGGCAAGAAGATCATACTTATCAACATAGGCTTGGTTGTGGCAGGCAATAAAGTCGGCTCTGTTGATCGTATAAGGCTCTTTAATTGGGACCTCTCCAAATCTTAAGTGTGAGATTGTTAGTCCTCCTGATTTTTTTG
>CAZHLQ010000375.1:0-2667 GCA_964533235.1 uncultured Gudongella sp.
GAAGTCTGGTGTATATAGTTTCCTATATCCATATCCTAAGCCAATGCTGAAGAATCACGATCATGAGTCAGAGCCTACTGGTCGTATCAGAAATGCTCAGTTCATAACAGATTCACGAACTAATAAAGATGCAATTATGATTATGCCTGAAGTTACAGACCCCGACACAATAGAAAAGATCTTAGACGGAAGATATATGACTGTGAGCATTGGAGCTACTACTGATGCAGTCATATGCAATATATGCGGTACTGATATCCTTAAGGATGGTTGGTGCGGACATGAGCGTGGGGAGACCTACGACGGTGTCGAGTGCGGCTGGATAGTTGGCAATCTGTACTTTGACGAGTGCAGTTGGGTCAATGTTCCCGCTGACAGCGAGGCGATGATAATCGACTCGGGAGAACCGGTAATGATGGAGGCATATGCGCAAGTAGGTGAAAAATACTACAACCTGGGAGAAGGCAATGTGGAATTAAAGGAATCCGCGGCTAAGATACTTGGGCTGTATACAGATGAAGCAGAAGGAGGTATGGATGTGAATAAACCAACCGATCCTGCAGACATCACAGAAGAGGGCGTTGTAGAAATAGAACCTGTAGTTGAGAACACAGAGCCAAAAGAGCCAGAAGCTGCTGCAGAGGAAACGCCTGTTGAAGATGTCCAGGAAGAACCAGAAGAAACTTCAGTAGAAGATACAGGTGCTTTAATAGCAGAGAAAGATGCCGTTATAGCTGAACACTTATCTACTATTGAGGCAAAAGATGCAAAGATAGCTGAACTCGAAGTTGCTCTTAACGCTTCTCAGTCTGAAGCCCAAGCACTGACAGAAGAAGTGGCCGCGCTCAAAGCCGATAAGTTCAATTCTCTCGCTGAAAGAGTTGTTGACTATAAAAAGGCTCTTGGCAAGCCAATTGGAGAATCAAGAGAAGAAGCCATCGAAGAGCACCTTGCAAGAAGCGAAGAGTCCCTTATGGATTCTTTAGCAGACCTGATGAGGGAACTAGAAACAAGAAATGTAAATCCTATTGTCACAAATCCAGCGATTGGAGCTGTGATGGGAGAAAACAATTCAGAGATCGTAGGCGACGATGGCATAGTTAAGGAAAAAGTTAAAGAGTCCTTAACAGACGCAGAGGTCCTTAGAAAACTTTTCAAGGGCCAGTATAAATAAAGGAGGATAAATAACAATGGCATTATTTCCAGAAATGAGCACTTCCTACAAAGGTCGTACTCATACTTCACTAGTAGTATCTGAGGGTATGGCCCCAGCGGAGAAATATCTCCCATCAGCAACAGAAGGCGTTAAATTCCAATATGATTTCGGTCCAGAGGGAAACCAAGGTGTTGTAATTCCTAAATGTAAAGTCGTAGCAGTTGCAGGAATGGAGTGGGACTACGAGACAGAGCACTATGTTCCAGCTATAAAGATAGCAGACGGTACTGACGCTGATGAGCAGCTTCTTGGAGTAAATCATCACAACGTATATGAGAGAAGAAGAGACAGGTTCTCAGGCAATCAGCCTACAGTAATCACCAGAGAATATATCGAAGTTCCATTGTTCTCATCTAAAGACCTGGCTAAAGATATCAACTTCGGAGCAGCTTGGTTAAATGCATCAGCTCTTAACATCACAAACAATGTAGGAGCAGCTAACGCTATGTTTGGAAAATACGTAGCAGCTGACGAGTTCGGAAACTTTACTCTTGCTGATAGCACTACCTATACTAAGGTAATCGGACAAGTACTTGGAGTAGAAACTGATGTTCCTCCAGCAGGATACCTTCAATACTTCATGGAGATGGACGATGCAAGATGGGCAGAATTTGTTAAGCAAATGAGCTACGCACCAAGCCCAGGAAGAACTAAAGACGCTGATTGGAACGACATCGGAACTTATCCATTAGGATCAAGCTACCTGAAGAACAAAGAAGATCTTATAAAGAACTTCAAAGCTGGTATCCCATTCCTTACTGATGGATATTTCAAAGCTAGAACAGCTGCAACTTATGACTCAGCAGATACTGCGATGGATGGATTAGTTGTTAGAACTTCAGGTCACACTACTGTAGTTACTGGCGGAGTTCTTGAGACTACTGGAATCGATATGACTGGATCGGCTCTATTCGTTAAAGTTCCTGACAAGTTTGCAATGGACGACATAGCTAATATCAGAGTTAAATTAGTTGACGCTACAGCTCTTACAGCTGCAAATGCACTTGTAGTTGGACAAAACAATGTAACAGCAGAAAGCAAAGCAGCAGCTATAGCAGCAGCAACTGGACTTGTAAATCCTAATGAAGTTCATGTAGATGTAACCAACAATATGGTAGTAGTTTACCTAGATAAATTGGCAGCAACTACTCTTGATGGAAGAAAGATCGTAGTTGAAGCTACAGTATTGCAAAATCAAATTCCTGGAATTCCTACTGGTTGGGACTTCAAAGGAGCCTATGGAGCAGTAAGAATACTTCTTCAGAAGTAATTGAGCCAGGGCTCCTGAGAGCCCTTTACAGATACCTTATAAAGGAGGATAACTTAACAATGAACAAGGAATTAGCTGAAAGATACCAAGCGATGGTCGAGTCAATGAAAAACAATGGCAGGGTCGCAAGAGAAGAAAAGATCACCATTAAAGAAGCATTGACTACAGCTGACGCTAATAT
>CAZHLQ010000376.1:0-3121 GCA_964533235.1 uncultured Gudongella sp.
GGCTTTGTGTGCGATCATCTTAAAAAACAACCACGGGCAGCCTAAAAAGAAAACTCCGGTCGATCGTTTTATTGATGCGTTCAACAGCCGATTCAACAAAACAACCAATCGATACTTGATGGTGAAAAATCAGACCTTGAAGAAGTTTGAACTCGCATCATCGGATATTGAGGCTTTGATTCAAATTCAATCGAGAGATTGAAAAAATGCTTCACCTATTTTTATAGCATCACCAATGCAGGATTCCGAAATCAATTGGGATTAGGAAGCTATGGATAGTAAAGTTGCGAAAATAGATTAAGTAGTGAAACTTGTTTAAGATGTAAAAAGTTTTAAATTGAGCTTGCTGCTCCTATATTCAAAGTTACTGATTCACAGATTTCAAAATAACAGTTGTTTGGATTGAACGCGGGTAATGTAGTAAAGAAGGAAAAGCAGTTGCGTTATAGAAGTACCTGTACGAACGTACGGGAAAGAAACACTTGTAGTACGGGCAGCAGCTTTGAAAGATGAACCACTTGCAGCACAAGTAGTAAGTTTAGTTAGATGAACCGCTTGCAACACAAGTAGTGAGTTTAATAAGATGAACCGCTTGCAACACAAGTAGTAAGTTTAGTAAGAGTAGCTTGTAGTATAAGTAAAATGTAGTACTCAAGCCGGACGGTTTGAGAAAGAAACACAACTAAATAAACTTATTAGGTTATAAGATTAGAGTTTAATCCTCTGTAATCTAAATTAAGGAGAGTAGATTGGATAAAGTGATTGAACCAAAAAGTTCTCGTTGGAGCAGTTATCGTAAGTTCTATTTGTAAAGAGGGATCGTTCAGGTAGTTGATGGATAATCCCTCTTATATATTTTTAAAATATCGATATCCTTGAATTTCCAGTTCTACAGGTCTATAATTATAGTAATATATCTAAAGGAGACTTGCGATGAACAAATTGGACTGGGCAGATAAACGTAATTTGACCATGTTGGCGGATTTTTACGAATTTACTATGGCCAACGGATATTTGGAAAATGACATGGAAGAAAAAATAGGCTACTTCGATATGTTCTTCAGATCGATCCCCGATGACGGTGGATTTGCTATAATGGCTGGTGTTGAGCAGCTTATCCAGTACCTTAGAAACCTTAAGTTTGATGAAGAAGATCTTGAGTTTTTCAGAACCAAAAAGATCTTCGGAGATAAGTTCATCGACTATCTTAGGGACTTCACATTCTCATGCGACGTTTGGGCAATTCCTGAGGGAACACCAATTTTCCCTAAGGAGCCTATAGTTGTTGTTCGAGGTCCAGTAGTCCAGGCTCAGCTTGTGGAGACAATGATACTACTTACAATAAATCACCAATCCCTTATAGCCACAAAGGCAAACAGGATCGTAAGAGCTGCGGACGGCAGGGCAGTAATCGAATTTGGATCAAGGCGAGCTCAGGGTTATGAAGGTGCTATCCTGGGAGCCAGAGCAGCCTATATCGGAGGATGTATAGGGACGGCAAACACAATAGTAGACCGTGATTATGGAATCCCAGCCATGGGTACTATGGCACACAGCTGGGTCCAGATGTTCCCGACAGAGCTTGAGGCCTTCAGAGCATATGCAACGATCTACCCTGACAGCTGTACTCTATTGGTGGATACCTACAACACTCTTGGCAAAGGCATCCCAAATGCCATCAAGGTATTCGATGAAGAGGTAGTACCCAGAGGCTTCAGACCCAAGGCGGTGAGAATAGACAGTGGTGATATCGCATATCTTTCAAAGAAAGCACGAAAAATGCTTGACGATGCAGGCTATCCCGATGTAAAGATCATGGCATCCAGCAGTCTTGATGAATTCGTCATCAAGGACCTGATAACTCAAGGTGCTCAGGTAGACAGCTTTGGAGTAGGAGAAAGACTTATAACAGCTAAATCCGAGCCAATATTTGGTGGAGTTTACAAGCTTGTTGCAGTCGAGGATAACGGAGTGGTCACACCAAAGATCAAGATCAGCAACAACGTTGAAAAAATAACCACCCCTGGATTCAAGCAGGTTTACAGACTATATAGAAATTCTGATAAAAAAGCGATCGCAGACGTGATAACTCTCCATGAGGAAAAGATTGACGAATCTGGCCCGTATGAGATCTTCCATCCATTATTCACGTGGAAAAGGACTACTTTGACTGACTTTCATGCCAAGCCTCTACTTGTCCAGCTGTTCAGGGACGGACAATGTGTTTACGAAAGCCCTCATGTAACTGAAATAAGAGATATCTGCAAGGCGGAGATAGATACCCTATGGGATGAAGTCAAACGTTTCGAAAGGCCACATGAGTATTTCGTGGACCTTTCACAGGATCTGTGGGATATAAAGGATAAATTATTGAAGGAACATAAATAAAAATTGCCGGAGTATAAAATCTCCGGCAATTTTCTATTTCTTCTTCTTTGTCTTGCTCTTTACCCTCTTGAGTCGGAAAAAGTCCTCTCTCTCCTTCTCCTGAAGCACCTCATCGATATACTTGATAGTTGATTCATATCGGGGTATCTGTATCTTATCCAGGGCATTGGCCCTCTTTTGAGTCTTTTTGATCTCCATAGCCAGCTTGTAAACCGAGTTTTCGATCTCTGCAAGCTCATATATAAGCCCTCTGATCTGGATAAAGCTTAAGACTGCCTTATCAAAGGCTGAGTTGGTCCTGAAAAAGCCGTACTCAGTAGTAAATGGCTTTCCCTCCCTTTTTATCATCGGGACCTCGACCCCCATAACCGACTTGAAAAGTATCTGGAAGTCCGCTTCCTTTTCAATGGACTGAGCTATCTCCTCAACGGACTCAGAGCCCATAGTTATATTTGCAAGCTTAAGGGCATCATATGCTTCAGCAAAAGTTGTTTCGATCCTCTCCTGAAGACTGCTTGCTGAATCGATCAAGGACATCATTTCCCTTATGAGAACTGTCCTCTTCTTATCAAGCAGCTCGAAACCCTTTTTAGCAAACTTAAGGGAGTTCTTTGACTTTATCAAGTTGGCTTTTGTTGGAGTTATTTTATAAACTGCCATTGCCTCACCCTATTTCATATACTTTTCGATCATTTCCGGCTTCAGACGGTCAAGCTCTTCTCTTGGCAGAAGC
>CAZHLQ010000377.1:0-3901 GCA_964533235.1 uncultured Gudongella sp.
TTGAAGGAGAACGTAATAATAGGCAAGCTTATACCTGCCGGAACCGGTATGAAAAGGTATAAGAATGTCGAGATTCTGGAATCTGTTATTCAACCAACTGAAGAAAATTTTATTGACAGTGATAATCTCTAATGTTAGAATATTTGAGTGTGCAAACTTGTAAGATTCTTGATGACATAAAGATTATGTGGCCACTTGGCCACATAATCTTTGGCATGTTCTAAGGAGGAAGAAAGAATGCTTTCAATGTTAAGGACACAAGACAAGATAGTAGGGGCGAAGCAGGTTAAAAGAGCCCTTGCAAAGACAGGCGTCGAGATGGTTTTTATTGCCCTTGATGCCGATAAAAAGGTGACGGGAGAAATTGAAGAACTTTGTCACTTAAGGTCTGTTCCAATTACCTATGTCGAAAGGATGGAGGAATTGGGGGAGGCTTGTGGGATTGATATTAATGCAGCAGTCGCTGCGTTATTAAATAAAAATTAGAAGGAGGTGCCTTAATGCCAACAATTAACCAGCTTGTTAGAAAAGGAAGAGAAAAGGTAGTTTACAAATCAAAGTCCCCAGCACTTGGAATGTCACTGAACACTCTTAAGAAAAGGGAATCAGAAGCAAACTCACCACAAAAAAGAGGTGTTTGCGTAGCTGTAAGAACTGTAACCCCTAAGAAGCCTAACTCAGCTTTGAGAAAGGTCGCTAGAGTAAGACTTACAAATGGACTTGAAGTTGCTGCCTACATTCCTGGAATCGGACACAATCTACAGGAGCACAGTGTTGTTCTTATAAGAGGTGGAAGAGTTAAAGACCTTCCAGGTGTTCGTTACCATATCATCAGGGGTACGCTGGATACTGCAGGTGTCGATAAGAGACTCCAATCTAGATCCAAGTATGGTGCCAAGAGACCTAAGGTTAAGAAGTAAAGTGCTTGAAATGCTAACTACTTTAATATAGATGCATTTTGAGGCGCGACGGCTACGGCCGAGTACCAATGAATTTACTCTATATAGTTGAGGAGGGAAGAATAGTGCCTAGAAAAGGACATGTGCCAAAAAGAGAGGTTATGCCAGATCCAATCTACAATGATGTGGTAGTGACCAAATTGATAAACGGGATTATGCTTGACGGAAAGAAGGGTATCGCTGAGAACATCGTTTACGGAGCGTTCGATATGATTGCCCAAAAGACAGGTGACGATCCATTAGAGGTTTTCTACAAGGCTATGAACAATATCATGCCTGTGCTTGAAGTAAAAGCCAGAAGGATCGGTGGTGCAAACTACCAGGTTCCAATAGAGGTAAGAGCTGAAAGAAGACAAACGTTAGGACTAAGGTGGTTGGTCAATTACTCCAGAAATAGAGGAGAAAAGACCATGGTTGAGAAGCTTGCAAAGGAATTGATGGATGCAGCAAACGGTCTTGGCTCAAGCGTTAAGAAGAGAGAAGATACACATAAGATGGCGGAAGCAAACAAGGCTTTTGCACACTACAGATTCTAGTAAGTGTCATATTGCATAAATGTGTGGATGGGACTAATTAGTAGGTAATTAAGGAGGAAAAATTGTGCCAAGACAAGTATCACTTGATAAAATTAGAAATATCGGCATAATGGCTCACATCGACGCAGGGAAAACGACCACCACAGAAAGAATTCTATTTTATACGGGTAAAATACACAAAGTAGGCGAGACCCACGAGGGTGGAGCCCAAATGGACTGGATGGAGCAGGAACAAGAAAGAGGAATCACGATCACCTCTGCTGCAACTACAGCTTTCTGGAAGGATCACAGGATCAACGTCATAGATACACCAGGGCATGTTGATTTTACTGTTGAAGTTGAAAGATCCCTGCGAGTACTTGACGGAGCCGTTGCATTGTTTTGTGCCAAAGGCGGCGTTGAGCCTCAGTCAGAAACTGTTTGGAGACAGGCGGATAAATACCGCGTTCCAAGACTGGCTTTCGTAAACAAAATGGATATTACAGGTGCAGATTTCTTTAGAGGGGTAAGCATGATGAAGGACAGGCTTAAGGCCAATGCAGTTCCTATTCAGCTCCCAATCGGTAAGGAAGACACCTATGTTGGAATGGTTGACCTTGTAACGATGAAGGCTAGAGTATACAAGGACGATCTGGGACAAGATATTGAAATCACAGATATTCCTCAGGATATGGTTGAAATGGCAAAAGAATACAGAGAAAAGCTCATAGAAGCTATTTCTGAGTTTGATGAGGAGCTTATGATGAAGTACCTCGAGGGGGAAGCCCTTTCTGAGGAAGAAATCAAGGCTGGGATAAGGAAGGCTACAATAGAAGTTAAAATGACTCCTGTTCTTTGCGGATCATCCTACAAGAACAAGGGGGTCCAGATTCTTCTGGATGCTATTTTGGACTATCTTCCTTCACCGCTTGACATCCCGCCGGTAGTTGGGATCAATCCATCTACTGATGCAGAGGAAGAAAGACACGCAGACGACAGTGAGCCATTCTCAGCATTGGCCTTTAAGATAGTTACTGACCCATTCGTAGGTAAGCTTGCTTACTTCAGAGTGTATTCCGGTTCCCTTAAGGCAGGAAGCTATGTAACTAACTCAACAAAGGGCAAGAAGGAAAGGATCGGCAGGATCCTGTTAATGCATGCCAACAAGAGAGAAGAAGTAGAAGAGGTTTATGCAGGAGATATAGCTGCAGCTGTAGGTCTTAAGGATACTACAACTGGTGATACACTTAGCATAGATTCCAGCCCGATAGTACTCGAGACCATGGAATTCCCTGAGCCTGTTATCCACGTAGCTATAGAACCAAAGACAAAGGCCAGCCAGGAGAAGATGTCCATCGCACTTTCTAAACTTGCGGAGGAGGATCCAACCTTCAGGACATATACTGACGAAGAGACCGGACAGACTATCATCGCAGGAATGGGAGAGCTTCACCTTGAGATCATCGTAGACAGGCTTCTTAGGGAGTTCAAGGTTGAGGCAAACGTAGGCAGTCCACAGGTTGCGTACAAGGAGTCTATCTCCAAGCCAGCTGACGCTGAAGGTAAGTATGTAAGACAGTCAGGTGGTAGAGGACAATACGGACACGTCAAGCTGAAGGTAGATCCACAGGAGCCAGGTAAAGGCTATGAGTTTGTAAACGCAATAGTTGGAGGAGCGATCCCCAGAGAATATATAAATGCAATAAACAACGGAATCCAGGAAGCGCTTGATTCAGGTATATTGGGTGGATACCCAGTTCTTGACGTCAAGGTTACCCTGTATGACGGATCATACCATGATGTCGACTCATCAGAGATGGCATTTAAGATAGCTGGATCTATGGGAGTTAGAGAAGCCCTTAGAAAAGCTGGACCTACACTGCTTGAGCCTATGATGAAGGTAGAGGTTACTGTTCCTGAGGAGTACATGGGAGACGTAATCGGCGACATCAACTCAAGAAGAGGTAGAATGGAAGGAATGGAGCTTGTCAGTGGAGCACAGATAATAAGGGCATATGTACCACTGTCAGAGATGTTCGGTTATGCAACTGACCTTAGATCAAACACCCAGGGAAGAGGACTTTACTCAATGCAATTCGACCATTACGAGCCAGTTCCTGCAAGTATATCTGAAAAGGTATTGGGAAACAAATAAAGCAATCAAGGGAGGATTAAAAAATGGGTAAGCAAAAATTTGAAAGAACGAAACCCCACGTTAACGTAGGAACAATAGGCCACGTTGACCACGGTAAGACAACACTGACAGCAGCGATAACACTAGTATTAAACAAGAGATTCGGAACAGGTGAATTCATCGACTACGCACACATAGACAAGGCACCAGAGGAAAGAGAAAGAGGAATCACCATATCAACATCCCACGTTGAGTACGAGACAGCAAACAGACACTACGCACACGTAGACTGC
>CAZHLQ010000378.1:0-1633 GCA_964533235.1 uncultured Gudongella sp.
ATTTACAACCATCAGTATATAGTTGCTGGATGCTGAAAGGTTTGCAGCTGGAGCTACGGTCAGTATCTTCCCTGTTGAGTCTTTTGAAATAGTTGTTGCTACTACGGTAAAGTCATCCTTGTACAGCCTTACATCATAGGATGATAGCTTATTTGAGAATGTCAATTCAGGTTGGATATCTACAGCAACCCCCACAGCAGAATCCTCTGGATTACTTGCTGACAGAGCAAGCACACCAGGAAGAATACCTGTATCTGGAGTTTGAACTGCATTAAACCAACTGGTTGAATCAAAAGCTGTTTCCGTAGTATCTGCAAATATTCTTTTCACTGGCTTTAATTTACCATCCACAGTCCACTTATGAGTTGAAGGAACTGCAGTAAATGTCATTGTATAGGTTCTTATATCGATATTATTAGTTTTTGAAGCAGCTGCTTCAGCTCCTCCAGAGAGCGTTCCTTTTAGATATTGATAATACCTATAATCTTCTTTCCCTTTGTTGTATCTAAAAGATAATGCTAGCGCTGGAGGATTAGTCTCTCCAGTGTCTATTACTCTACCAGTTGCCTGGTCATAATACTTCCCTAAATACTTAGCAGCCTTATCAGCCGGTACTCCTGATACTACAATATTTAAAACTGTTGCACCTTCAGTTACAAAATTCTCTTGAGGTACATTATCATAATACGTTGGAGTATTTTCTATTTCTGGCTCTCCTGATATTTCTGCAGCTGGAGCAAAGTATTCAGGAACTTCAGCTGTATAATTTAACTCTGAATCCTCTGTGATAATCGCAGCATGAATCATATCAACTCCGACAAATTCGCCATATTGCTTATCCATCTTTTCTGCCTCCTCTAT
Organism: uncultured Gudongella sp.; assembly: GCA_964533235.1. Classification (GTDB taxonomy): domain Bacteria; phylum Bacillota; class Clostridia; order Tissierellales; family Tissierellaceae; genus Gudongella. Next base: position 862 of record CAZHLQ010000378.1, read on the forward strand.
TTACCAAACATTTTTTTATATTCTTCATCTATTATTTCTGCCATCCTTGCCTGAGCTTGTTTTTTAGTTGCATTGAGAGCCGGTCTCACAAAAGGCTTCTTTGGCTGGGTACTTGTCCCGCTCTCCATAGCTCTAGCCTTTAATTGATTAGGTACTCCCTTATGGTCGTATCCATCAAAACCAATCTTTGCATTCCAATTTCCTTGTCCATCTCTTTCGATAGGGGTAACCCCAAAAGCTTCTGTCATATCTCCCGTTGCCTCTGATGACAAAACCCCTTGAAGATTACTCTTTATCTTATTTGCAACAATTTCCACCGCTCCATATATAGCTTTTTTGGCTATTTCTTCCGAATTATAATCCATTCTAGATAATTTTATTGCATATTCTTCCCCAGCTTTAAAAGCAAATTTAGCCATTAAACCATCTCCCAAATCCACTCATAGTGTATATAGCCCGTTTCTTCTTCAAATTGTATGGAGTTAAGCTTCCAAGCAATATCTACAGAGTTTAATTTCTCCTGGATTAAATCAAAATTAGGATCAAACTCTGTTTTAGTAAAATAATCAATTGTACCTTGTATAACCTGGTTAGTTTTATGGTTGTCTGCATGTCCAGCATTAGCTTCAGTATCCTCTGCCCAAACAATATATTTATCAGGCTTTTTATGAGCGTGGTAATGGAATGTATTAGGAGTGACTGTTAATAGTAAGTCTCTTAAATTAACTAATGTCATAATCTGCCTCCAATCGCTCCAAAGACAAGTCCATAC
>CAZHLQ010000379.1:0-5716 GCA_964533235.1 uncultured Gudongella sp.
CTCCAGGTTTAAGTACTCGATAGGCATCCTTAAAGACCTGTGCCTTATCCAGAGATAGATTCAATACACAATTCGAGATTATAACGTCCACTGAGGAATCTGCAACTGGAAGACGCTCAATTTCGCCCAGTCTAAATTCAACATTTTTATAGCCCTCCTCATCGGCACAGCTTCTGGCAAGCGAGATCATGTCAGGAGTCATGTCAACTCCGATTACAAGACCCTCAGACTCTACAAACCTACTTGCAAGGAAGCAGTCAAAGCCTCCGCCGCTTCCTAAGTCGAGAACGGTCTCTCCCTTCTGTATCATGGCTATTTCAAAAGGATTTCCACACCCTAAGCCCATATTGGATCCTGATGGTACCTTGTCCAGTTCATCCTCAGAGTAACCAAGTAGTTTTGATATATCCTTGGAATCCACTGACCCTGAGCAACAATTGCTGCCACCGCAGCAACCACTGCTAGAGCCCTTTGCAACAGAGGAATAGTTTTCTCTAATGGCCTTTCTTTTCTTCTCAACATTATCCTTCACAGGTCTCATCCTCTTCAGTTTATTTGCAATAATTGTACACCTCAAATCGAATAAAATCAATTTGAAATACTAAATTTTGAGCCTGGAGAAAACATATTCTCTTAAGAGAACAATACTGTATAATTGAATCAGGCGGTATTCTCAGGAATACGTAAGGAGGAGATTACAATGAAATATCGGAGCATCTTTGACATAATCGGGCCAGTTATGGTTGGACCATCCAGCTCACACACTGCTGGACCAGTAAGGATAGGGCAGCTGGCAAGAAAGCTTTTTGAAAAAGAGCCAGAGGAGGTTATTGTAAGGCTCTATGGATCCTTTGCCGAGACATACAAGGGTCACGCTTCAGACGTCGCTGTAGCAGGGGGGATATTAGGCTATGAGACCGATGATCCAAGGATACCGGAATCCCTGACCAATGCTAAGGAAAAAGGAATTGCAATTACCTTCATAAGGGAAGAATCCGTCCCTGTCCACCCAAATACTATGAAGCTGTCACTTAAGGCAGAAAATGAGACTATGGACATTACTGGGATATCGATTGGAGGCGGCTTAGTCCAGATAACAGAAATAGACGGCTTCCCTCTAAGGCTGTCGGGAGAAAATCCAGCTCTAATGATATTTCACAAGGATGTTTATGGAGTGATAGCTTCTGTCGCTGGTACAATGGCAAAAAATCAGATAAACATAAGCAGTATGGAGGTATCAAGGAAAGAAAAGGGTAATATTGCCCTTATGGCTATGGAAACAGATCAAAAAGCCCCGGATGATGTTATTGAGGAGATCTCAATAAAGGAAAACATAATCCGAGTAATAAGACTTAGCGAATAGAGAGGTGATAGTCGTGTTTAGAAATGTATCTGAGCTTGTAGAACAGGCATCAAATAGTAATAAGAAGCTTTATGAGCTGATGATAGAGCAAGAGATAGAGCTTACCGGTAAGAGCAAAGAAGAGATCATAAGTAGAATGCTTACTCAGTTCCATGTCATGAAGGAAGCAGCTACAAAGGGAATGAAGGGCGTTGTGTCTCATTCAGGAATGACAGGCAGGGATGGGAAAAAAATAAGAGAATATCTTGATAAGGGAAATTATCTTACAGATAAGACTACACTTAAGGCGGCATGCTATGCTGTGTCCATAAATGAAGTCAATGCATCGATGGGGCTCATATGTGCCACACCGACAGCAGGATCTTCTGGCGTACTTCCAGCAGTTCTATTAGCCGTCGGTGAAAAACTGAACTTGGATGATGAAACTATTGCATTGCACCTTTTCACTGCAGGAGCCTTTGGCTTTGTAATAGCAAATAATGCATTCATATCAGGAGCTGCAGGTGGATGTCAGGCTGAGATAGGTTCGGCAAGTGCAATGGCAGCCGCAGCAGCAGTTGAGATGGCGAGCGGGACTCCATTTCAGTCAGCCCACGCCATGGCAATGGCATTAAAAAACATGCTTGGACTCACCTGCGATCCTTTGGCTGGCCTTGTAGAGGTCCCCTGTATAAAAAGAAATGCAGCAGGAGCAGTCAACGCCATATCATCCGCAGAGCTAGCCTTGGCAGGTGTAGAAAGCAAGGTTCCCTGGGATGAAGTCATTAGTGCAATGTACAACATCGGACTCGCTATACCGGTGACCTTGAGGGAAACCTCGGTTGCAGGCCTTGCAGCTACTGAGACGGGGAAAAGGTGGAAGGAAATGTTAGCAGAGTAGGACTGAAATTGCCTGCCAGTTAAATAGGTGGTATTATATAATGTAAGACATTTGATCGGAGAGTAGCCATGAATAGGTCATCTAGGATAACTATTGCCATCTTTTTATTGTTGTTTGGATTTACAGCTATCTTCTTTTCCTTCGAGAGCAACCAAAAGCATTTGGTAAGCTGGTTGGATGATATTCCTGGAAGAGATAAGGAGCTTGTTGAAGTATCCTATTTCATGGGAGATGATTTGACCTATCATAATGGAAGGTATTTTTCCTGGGACGGTGAAAAAATTTCATACCTAGCAGATGATTCTAAAGTACTTTGGTCAAGGACATTTTTGTTCGATGAACCACAATTAAGGATCAAGGATAGTATGATAGCAGTATTCAATAATGAAGGGGAGCTGTATGTCTATACCACAGAGGGAAAGGAAAGGTTTAGCAAGGATATAGAAGAAAATATCTTTGACGTAAGGATCCTTCAAGGAGATATCGTGATTCACACAAAATCAGATCAGGGAGAATCCTTGCTGGTATTCAACTCTGATGGAACTGAAAGACTTAGGAAGGATTTTGTATCAGAAATTCCTTTAAACTATTGGAAGGATAGTAAGGGAGAGCTGAGCTACTCTGTGATCGAAAGCTCAACAAACTCAATAGTATCCAAGCTATATACGGAGAAAGAGGAAGAGCCTCTATATACAATCGAGAGTGAGCTTATTCTGAAAACTATCCCATATGGAAGCGGGAGTATAATTTTGACCGATGAGGGTATAAAACTACACAAAAGAGGTCAGATCCAGTGGGAGAAAGCTTTTCCGCTAATAAGGGATGTTGCAGTCGATGGAGAGGACATATATATTCTATATGGAGACAACCTTGAGCTGCTGGATAAATCAGGTCAAACAGTAAATAAAATCACAAATTCAATTGAGTATAAGGGACTCCATAACCATGGAAGATACGTAATAATGTATGGGAACAGAGATATATCTGTTTTTAGAGACGGAGAAAACAAGTGCAGCTATTCTACTGGTGGCAGGATCAAAGGCTTATCCAGCCAGTTCAACGATCTAATCATCACTATGGAGGAAGGAATATCTGTAATGAGGATCAAGGATATAGAGAATAAAGAGCAGGAGGAAGAACAATGAAAAAGGAAATAGATGCAAAGGGCTTGGCATGTCCAAGACCTGTGATTTTGACAAAAAAAGAGCTTGATGGAATGTCAGCAGGAGAGGTCAAAACCCTTGTCGACAATCAGGTGGCAGTTGAAAACCTTTCAAGGCTGGCGACTAGTCTTAAGCTAGGTTATGAAACTGAGGTTCTTGGTGAGAATAGCTTTTCTGTGACAATAAAGAAGGGCGAAGCTGCAGATACTGAAGCTGCTGAAGTTACCAAAGCAAATGCTCCAACGGGGAAAGGGACAATCATCGTTATCCAGTCGGATCAAATGGGACGTGGAGATGAAGCCTTAGGAAAGCTACTTATGAAAAGCTTTATCTATACCGTCAAAGAAACGACCCCACATCCACAAGCAATCCTGTTCTACAACTCAGGCGTTAGACTTACTGTTGACGACAGCCCTGTTTTAGATGACCTGAAGCAACTGGAGAACCTGGGTGTTGAGATAGTATCATGCGGAACTTGTCTTGATTTCTATGGACTTAAGGAAAAGCTTGGAGTAGGGATCATCTCAAACATGTATACAATATATGAAAAAATGAGCGGTGCAAATAATACTATAACGATAGGATAGGATATTATGAAGATTGAAGAGTATGGAATAATAACCTTTGAGTCGACTCACCACGCAATGGCTGCAGAGTCATATCTCAAGGAACAAGGTATTTTTACAAAGACCATCCCGACTCCAAGAGATATAACCTTAAGCTGTGGTCTTGCGATCATGGTTGCAAAGGATGATATAGAGAGGATAAAGGAGCTGAGAGAGAAGGAAAGCTTCAGATCAAAAGCTCTCTACAGACTGGTTATAGAGGATGGCAGCAGGAAATTGGAAATACTCGAATAGGGGGAAAAAATGGATTTGATCAAGCAAATGGTAGAGAACTTTTTCAAAGCAGAGGATGGATCAATAAACTTACTTGGTAAAGCTGCAACTATCCTAGTGATTTTTGTTGCGATTTTTATCGTCACAAGGGTAATAAACCATCTAGTTGACAAGACTCTGAGCAATAAAAGAGTAACAAAGCTTCAAATCAACGATCGAAGGATGAACACCTTATCTGAAATATTGAAGAAGGTAGTTAAATACGTACTTGTCTTTATAGGCATCGCTGTGTCGCTTGATCTTTTCAACATAAACACCACTTCGATCATAGCCACTGCAGGGATTGGAGGACTTGCCATAGGCTTTGGTGCACAATCTCTTGTAAAAGACGTCATAACAGGTTTCTTTATACTCCTTGAGGATCAATATGCTGTCGGGGACTACGTAAAGATAGGAGGACTTGAGGGGATCGTTGAAGAGCTTGGGGTAAGGGTTACTAAGCTTAGGGACTTCACAGGCGAGCTCCATATAATCCCAAACAGCAATATCCAGATAGTAACAAACAGGACAAGAGGTGCGATGAGAGCACTTGTTAAAATATCAATAGCATACGAGGAGGATATTGAACGAGCGATCAAGGTTTTGGAGAAGGTTTCTGAGGATCTGGCAAAATCTAATGAAAACATCGTTGAAGGACCGACGGTACTTGGAGTTACTGATTTTGGAGGATCAGATGTGGTCCTAACAGTAGTAGCCAAGACAAAGCCTATGGAACAGTGGGCTGTGGAGAGAGCCATGAGAAAGGCTATTAAGGAAGCCTTCAATAGAGAGGATATAGAAATACCTTATTCAAAAATTGTAGTTGTGGATGGGGGTAAGGAATCATGATGCTTCATTATCAGGTTGGAGATCAGGTGACCTTAAAAAAGGGACACCCTTGCGGGGAAAACAAGTGGGAGATACAGCGTACAGGAGTCGATATAAAGCTCAGGTGTATGGGCTGTGATCGTCAGGTGTGGTTGACCAGGATAGAGTTTGAGAAGAGAGTAAGGAAGATTCTTGAAGGGGAGAAGTGGGTCAGCATAGTCCACCACAAGAAACCTGAGGAAACTCAATTGACAATTGACGATTGATTGGGAAACGACATCAGACCTTCAATAATCTAGGGTTAAAAAAACAGCGCAAAGCTTTCCTTAGCGTTGTTGGTGTTGCCATAGGCAGCTCGTCAGGAGGAAAGGGAGAAATTTTTCTCTCTTTTTTGTTTTTTATGCAACCTTTTTTGGGAAATAACGTCTATAGAGTAAGGAGGGTTGATGGTGGCGGAGAGAAAGCTTATTGAGGGCCTTAAAATTGGCCGTGAGGATGCATACAGAAATTTAATGGAACAACATGGTTCAAGACTCCTGCAGACCTGCTGCCTGATACTCAAGGACAAACAAGAGGCTGAGGATGTAGTCCAGGAGACCTTTAT
>CAZHLQ010000380.1:0-1575 GCA_964533235.1 uncultured Gudongella sp.
AGCCCAGCTTGCAGACCTTATATTCTCACAGAAGTACGGCAAGCGCTCCTTCAATCTCGATGTGCCCGAGGAGCCAGAACGCGCAATTTGTATGGATGCGCTCTTCACCGGAATGCCCTTTGAAAATGATGGTCATAACGAGTCTGTGATCAATATCCTCGGTCGCTACAAGGATATCGAAGACCATTTTCCTGAAAAACTCAGGGAGGAGGCACTGCCTTATTTCGCCGACTGGCTGATCGAAAACGTCGATCTTATCAAGATCACTGCCTACTCGGACGCTGACGCTTACACAATCTTTGAGACCACGAACGACCGCGGTTTGTCGTTGACGCCCACGGAAATGCTCAAGGGCTACCTGCTATCCAATATCGATAATTCCGAGAGCCGTAACGAGGCCAGCAACGTATGGCGCAAGCACATAGCGGCCCTCCAAGATATAGGGAAGGAGGAGGACGCCGATGCTATCAAAGCTTGGCTACGTAGCCAGTATGCTAAGAACATTCGTGAGCGCAAACGTGACGCTAAGCCCTTGGACTTTGAACAAATCGGCACAGGATTCCATCGTTGGGTTAGAGAAAACGGGGAATATCTCGGCCTTTCGGGAAGTGTAGATTTCACACGCTTCATCAAGGAGGACTTTGCCTTCTATACACGCTGGTACGAGTACATACGTCGTGCAGCCGAAACGCTGACTAAGGGGCTAGAGGCGATTTATTTCAACGCGCAGAACAACTTCACGCTCCAGTATCCCGTCTTGCTAGCTCCGCTACGGCACGATGACAGCGAAGGCGAGATTCATCGCAAGCTACGCATCGTATCGACTTACTTGGATATCCTTATCGCGCGTCGCATCTGGAATTCGCATGCAATCGACTACTCGACAATGCAGTATGCTATGTTCCTTACAATGCGCGATATCCGCGGAAAGACCTCATCCGAGCTAGCGACCTTATTGTTGGAACGTCTACTTGCCGAGGGGGAGACTTTCGCCAATAACGATCGTTTCCGGCTGCATGGAATGAATGGTAGACAGGTGCATTGGCTGCTGGCACGCATGACCGACTATGTAGAAACCCGCGCTCACCGTGACTCCCACTATGCAGAGTACAGCAAGCGTGGTAAGGGTGGCTACGAAATTGAACACATCTGGGCCAATCATCCTGAATGGCATGATGACGAGTTCAGTCACCCCGCTGACTTCTCGGAGTATCGCAATCATATCGGTGGACTGTTACTATTGCCCAAGAGCTTCAACGCTAGCTACAGTGACAATCCCTATGGTAACGACGAACCCAATCCTAAAAATCTCGAGCTTAAGCGCGATCTTTATTATAGTCAAAACTTGCTGGCTCAGAGTCTCAACGAGGAAACCTACAAGAACAATCCAGGTTTCAAAAGACTCGTGCAGGAATCTGGCCTTCCTTTCCGAAGCCATAACGAGTTCAAGAAGAGCGACCTCGACGAGCGACAGAAATTATACATCAAGCTAGCCGAGATGATCTGGAACCCAAAAAACCTGTTGAAGGAGATAAATCCTTGATCGCCCTCTGATGAGGTCATCCTTGTGTGGGG
>CAZHLQ010000381.1:0-8020 GCA_964533235.1 uncultured Gudongella sp.
GATGAGGCCTGTAAAAATAACAAGAGACTACCTCATGCACCCCTACGGTTCAGTATTGATCGAGATAGGGAACACAAAGGTCATATGCACGGCAATGGTGGAGGAGAAGGTACCTCCATTTTTAAAGGGCACAGGTCAGGGATGGGTAACCTCAGAGTACTCCATGCTTCCGGGAAGCACAATGCAAAGGAAGATAAGAGACTCAACGAAGGGTCGGATAGACGGAAGAAACCAGGAGATCCAAAGACTTATTGGCAGGTCATTAAGATCTGTTGTTGATATGACTAAGCTGGGTGAAAGAACTGTCTGGATCGACTGCGACGTCATCCAGGCTGATGGAGGTACCAGGACTGCATCTATAACAGGTGCATATATAGCTCTGGTTGACGCGGTCTGCAAGCTTAGAGAAGAAAAGCTGCTCCACAAATTTCCAATAACAGGATTTCTTTCAGCTATAAGCGTCGGCATATCAAATGAGGGTCCAATACTTGATCTTTGCTATGAGGAGGACCACGTAGCCCTTGTCGACATGAATGTAGTCATGGGAGATGCAGGAAGCTTTGTGGAGGTTCAGGGAACTGCCGAGGGAGCTGTTTATACTAGAACTGAGCTGAACCAGCTGCTGGATCTTGCTGAAAAGGGAAACAGCGAGCTGATAGCCCTTCAAAAAGAGCTACTTGGCGAAGAAATAACTGCTTTGATCCAGGAGGTATAGTATGAGAAGGCTTGTACTTTCGACTGGAAACAAAAATAAAGTATATGAGATAAAGGAGATACTTAAGGATCTTCCGATGGAGGTACTGTCAAAGGATGAGGCAGGCCTTAGTGACGTTGAGGTAATTGAAGATGGAGATACCCTTGAGTACAACAGCCTCAAAAAGGCAAGGTTACTAAAGGAGCTTACCCCGTACATGGTGATGGCAGACGACTCAGGGCTTTTCGTTGACGCTCTTGACGGGGCACCAGGTGTTTATTCCTCCAGATATGGAGGAGAGGACGGAAACGACAAATTGAACAATGAAACTCTTCTGAGCAATTTAAATGGAAAAGCGAGAACGGCGTCTTTCCGATCTGTCATAGCCCTTATAGATGAAAATGGCATGGAATTCATTGTCGAAGGCATATGTAAGGGAATCCTTCTCGAGGAAGAGAGAGGATCAAATGGCTTTGGCTATGACCCTCTGTTCGTTCCAGAGGGGTATGATAAAAGCTTCGCGCAGCTTCCATACGAGGTAAAGAACTCAATCAGCCACAGGAGAAGAGCTATCGACGGTTTGAGAGAAGTATTGACGAGGATTTTAGGTGAGGAAAATGAGAATACTGGTCGTTAGCGATACACATAGTCATGTTCAGGGCATACTTAAGAAGCTTAAGGAAGAGATTAGCTTTGATATGCTTGTTTTCCTTGGGGATTTTGCTGCTGATGGTGAAAGGATAAAGGAAGCACTTAAAATACCTTCGCATATAATCGCTGGGAACGGCGATTGGCAAACCAACTACCCAAGAGAACAGCATATCACTGTTGAAGGCAGGAAGATCCTACTCACCCACGGTCATAAGTACAACGTGAAAAATGACCTTAACAGACTTTACTATCATGCCCTGGAGTCTGGTGCAAATGTAGTTCTTTTTGGACACACTCATGTGCCTATGAGAAGGATAGATGAGAACCTCATCATGATGAATCCTGGTAGTCCGTCTCTTCCAAGAGGAGGACTGACCACCGGCAGCTACGGCATACTGGAGATCGGGCAGAAAATAGACGCAAGGATATGTTATATGAGGCAGGGGTAATAGATGGACGCACAACTAAATTTTCTACATCTTGATATGGACGCATTCTTCGCCTCGGTTGAAGAGGTAGACGATCCAACACTTAGGGGCAAGCCAGTGATCGTAGGAGGAAAAAGTCAAAGAGGTATAGTCACTACCTGTAACTACGAGGCAAGAAAGTACGGCATCCACTCTGCAATGCCAATATTCATGGCTCGGGAAAGATGTCCCCATGGGGTATACATCCCTGGAAGGATGAGCAGGTACCAGGAGGTATCAAAAAAAGTATTCTCCATACTAAGAGACATAACTCCTCAAATCGAGCCCCTGTCAATCGATGAAGCGTATCTGGACATATCAGATATTAAAATGAGACCCGAAGAGCTTGCAGCAATGATAAAGGAGAGAGTCCTTGAGGAGACTGGATTGACTCTTTCTGTAGGTGTATCCTACAATAAGTTCCTTGCAAAGCTTGCATCAGACTGGAACAAGCCTAACGGCTTCATGAAGATTACTCAGGAAATGATGCCGGATATCCTTTTTCCTCTTTCCGTAGGCAAGGTTTACGGTATTGGAGCTAAATCAAGAAAGAAGCTGGAGGATATAGGAATATATACAATCAAGGACCTATACGACCTAAGCGAGGACTTCTTGATCGACTTCTTCGGGAAGTGGGGGAAGGAGATTTACGACAGGATCAGAGGCATAGATCCCAGAGGTATTGAAACAACAAGAGAGAGAAAGTCAATTGGAGTCGAAAGGACCTTCAGACCCACCAGAGACAGAAAGCTCCTTGATAAGTTCCTTATGGACTTCGCAGAGGAACTGGAGACAGACCTATCCAAGAGGAATCTCCACGGGAGAACCTTGACGGTCAAGATCAAGGATGAGGACTTTGAAAGCCATACCAAGTCAAAGACCTACCATAGATACATCAGTGATAAAGAGGAGCTCTACCAGCTTTCCAGGATACTTTTCGATGAAATGCAATGGGATAAAAGTCTAAGACTTTTAGGAATATCGTTGAGCAACCTAATGGACAAGAACCTTCACCAGCTGTCATTTCTTGAGGATGAAAATTTCCAATGAACCACAAAGGTTATATTGACATCACAAATTAACCCTGCTATAATCATATAAGTCAGCACAAAAAGTGCTGGGAGTGCGGCAGTAAATTGGGATCGGCAACATAGTATTCTATCGTTGCGGGTGTAGCTCAGTGGTAGAGCACTGGCTTCCCAAGCCAAGTGCGAGGGTTCGATTCCCTTCACCCGCTCCAAAATTTCATGGTGGATATGGCCTAGCTGGTTAGGGCGCCAGATTGTGGCTCTGGAGGTCGTGGGTTCGAATCCCATTATCCACCCCATTATTTGATCCATTAGCTCAGTCGGTAGAGCACCTGACTTTTAATCAGGGTGTCCCGCGTTCGAGTCGCGGATGGATCACCATTTTTAATTTGGTTCATTAGCTCAGTTGGTAGAGCACCTGACTCTTAATCAGGGTGTCCAGGGTTCGAGTCCCTGATGAACCACCACCTGCGGGAATGGCGGAATTGGCAGACGCGCTAGACTTAGGATCTAGTGTCAACGACGTGGGGGTTCAAGTCCTCTTTCCCGCACCATAAAAAGATGCTCCGAAGGCTTCATAGAAAGCCGTCGGAGCATTTTTCTTTATTTTTGAACTGTAAATGTGTATTTTCCTGTTGTTGTAATACCACCTGACTTATCAGTTACTGTTGGATTATCGCCCCAGAACTCATTGCCCGATGGATCGATGGAATGGTATTGAAGCTTGGATGAACCTATCCTGGTGCCCTCAAGGTTTATCTCGAATGTAACCTTGTCCCCCGCTCCGGTAATGTCCACTGTTCCTTCGAAGCTGTCGTCATAAAGGTCGGTGGTGACATACTCCTTGGTTTCGCCCTCCATAGCATCTAACGGGCTGATCTCCTTTCTTGTAAACCTGAAGGAGCCGGCAACCGTTCCTTTGCCTGAAAGGGTACCTGCATCTATACTTCCGCTTATGGTCATTCCATTAACTTCACTGGTATACCTGGTGTCACCGCTGCCTCCGCTGGCGGTCGCGTATCCGACCTCGACCTGGAAGGTACCATCCTTATTTATTTTTATTGTGTCAGCCTCACGAAGTGCAGCATGTAACCCCAACTGAAGTATCTTTGTATTGTCACCGCCGTCATACTTAAGACTGCCTATTTCCTCACCCAGGATTATCTCTACCAAAGGAGGAGTCACCTTGAATTCGATCTCTCTTACTGGTTCATCTTTTTCAGTATCTGCATCTGGCTCCCATATCCTTAGCTTAGATGGAGATCCTGCAAGCATATGACCGTATATGGTAAAGGAGGTAGTAATACTACCATCAGGCTGGACCTTACCGGTCCAATCCTTCAATACAGCCTTTTCATTAAGGGGAGAGAACTTTGCCTGGTGCCCTGCATAGGTCTTCTTTGGATCCTTAAGAATGAACTTGACAGAAGTGTTAAGATAGTCCGTCAATGCCTTGTATTCCTCTCTAAGCTTCTTTTCATTTTCCATGTTTATTTTTAGAGCGATGTGATTAAATACACCGGGAAGCACATCTTGATATAAGACAGATCTCCTTTCCTGGCTTATACTGTCCTGCAGATCCTTGTTAAGTCCAGCTCCTCCACCAGTCCAGTTGAACTTCGACCTGGCTTCAGATACGAAGTAGTCAACTCCCAGCTTATTAGTACCAGTCCAGAACTCATTGCAGTGCTCTGTAACTATAGTGTCGATCTTAGCCTTCAATGCTTCCTCTGTAAGCGTAGCATCCGTGAATAGGGGATAGAAGGTTTTGTACCAGTAGTCTGAGCCTTTGAAACCGTCCTCGCCCTTCATATAGTATATGGAATAGGCGTCTCTGTAGATATCAGCCCTTCCTTCAATAGCTGTAGTGCCAAACTTATTTATTGCATAGTCTACTATAGCAACCGCTGCCATACTAGCTGACATGACTGAGCTGCTCAGCTTCGAAGCAACCTTGCCCATTATGTATGAATGAGAAAGCTTCATGCTTCCCACTAACGCATCGTTTATCTTCCCGTTGTAGATGTTGGTACCGATCTGAACTATTGAGACCATGATCCCGATCCTTCCAAGATGGTCTCCTATGTTGGAAAGTACGTCCTCGCCATAGGCCAGCATCCCTGCACTTTGAGTTACACCCCCAAGAAAGTCCGAACCAAGCTGAAGTGCATCTCCTGCTGCCCCTGCTCCTATTTCGATACACTGAGCTGCAGGAACACCGCCAATCGAAAACTCCTCTACAGCTGCGAGAAAATCCTCGTCCTTGCCTTCTCCATACAGTCCAAGAAACTCTAAGCGAGCTTTTCTAGTGCCTTCATTCCTGACTGAGAATACACCATATTTGGATAAATGGTCAGTCAAAATGACTATAGAACTGCTTTCACTATCGTACATAAAAGCGACAGGCTCCCATTGACCAGTTGTTTCATTAAGGTATGCTGCTCCTGGCATCTCACCTTCAGTAAGCTCCAAAGGAAGCGCAAGCTGTATGACGCCGTCAACCTGGGTTATACCTTCAAGCGAGAAGTCATAAACATCCAGCTGTATCTCACCCTCCTCATCCAGGGAAGGGGCATTTGATACTCTTGATATCCTGGCATTTGTATCGGATGTTATAAAGACAGGATCAAGTCTAAGCTCGACTCCCTCCGAACCAAGAGTAGGGTTATCTGCATTTACCACACCCTCAACGAGTGTTTCCTCCTTGGCCTTTGGAGCTGAGGGACCGCCACTGCCGCATCCAGTTAAAGGCACCACCATTGCAAATACTAGTATCAGTGCGATGATTCTGTTCTTCATTTTTCGACCTCCTTGTGTATACGCATTATTCAACAGGATACTTGAAATATATCTTGTATCCATTACTCAAAACATAGGATGTGTCTATAGTATACTCATTTGTGCTGGTTTCTTCCTTTTCCGTCTTATCCTCCCAGGTAGTCTTGGTGTAATGAGTTTCAACTACCTTAGCCTGATTGACAGGATTTAGAAAGTCAAGGATAACGCCTTTGGTCTCAAGATTTTCGATCCCATTTTCAAGTACGGTTACAGGCTTTGAGCTGTCTATGGCATTGCTTAAGGTATACAGCTCCACATCCCCGGAGGACGTAAAGGTAGTTGACCTTGTGACTGTAGCATCCACCCAAGCTTTTTCGAAAAGAGCTGGAACTTCCTGCTTCCCTGACGTAATTGTCGTTATAGTCACGGTGAGACTGTATGTCCCCGCTCCATTCAGCAGAAGCCCCGTTTTATCTGTCCCAATAACTGGAAGATCCTGATTCACAGTAATAGGTACGTTCAGATGGAAGTTCTGCACATCATACTTGTATTGAGTACTCCATTCAGCATATTGGTTTTTGCCGCTGACAGTATCTGTTGCCCAACTTCCACTGAGATTCACATCAATTACATTGCTCTCAGGGATCGAAATAGGCTGCTGACTCAGTAGATGCTCCAATGGAAGCGGATGCATATTTTCTGCAAAATATGACTTGTATTCATCCTCCTGTAAGAGACCTGCAACAGCTTCCTCTGAGGACTTCATGGACACCAATCTGTTGAGCCTTCCTGCTTTCTGAGCAATAACTATATCCACAGACGGCGGGGTCACCATAAATTCTATGGTTTCTATTGGGTCCTCTTTCTCCATATCTGCCTCAGGAGAATAAATAAGGATTTTATTTGGAGAGCCTGAGTACATGTGCCCATATAGCGTAAAGCTCGTATTTAGGGTGCCGTCGTCCTTGAACCTTCCAGTCCAGTTAGCCACATCCGCCTTATCGTTCAGCGGGGAAAACCTTACCTGATGCTTGGGATAAGCCTTTGTTGGATCAGTTACACTGAAGGAAATGGAGGTATTAAGATAGTCTGAAAGGGACTTATACTCCTCTCTAAGCTTCTTTTCATTATTCATGTTGATCGTCAATGCAATTTGATTAAAAACTCCAGGAAGAACGTCCTGGTAAAGCATCGATCTTCTTTCCTGGCTTATCTCTTCCATAAGGCCTTTGTTCAATCCACCTCCACCAGAAAAACCAAACTTATCCCTGGCAAGAGTCATGTATTCTGCTACCTCGACCTCGTTCTTGGGAAGCCAGAATTCATTGCAGTGCTCGTTGACTATCCTATCCACCTCGGACTTGAGTGAATCCTCGGTCATCTTCGGATCAGAGAAGAGAGGGTAGAAGGAATTGAACCAATAATCTGAGCCCTTGTACCCTGGATGGCCCTTGGAGTTATAAAGAGCATAGGCCTCCTTATAGATCTCCGACCTTCCTTCGATTGCCTCAGTGCCAAACTTGTTTATTGAATAGTCGACGATAGCTACCGCCGCCATGCTTGCAGACATTACCGAGCTGCTAAGCTTGGATGCTACCTTTCCCATAACGTATGTAAAAGATGTTTTAAGACTAGCTACAACTGCTTCATGTATCTTGCCCTGATAAATATTAGTCCCTATTTGCACTACTGAAAGAAGCAGGCCAATATTACCAATATGGTCACCGACTGTGGATAGCACATCTTCCCCATATGCCAGATAACCAGCACTTTGGGTGATATTGCCGAAGATATCGGCACCGATCTGCAAAGCATCTCCTGCAGCTCCTGCGCCGATCTCGTAGCATTCGGAGGCAGGCACACCACCTATTGAGTACTCCTCTATCGCTGCAAGAAAATCCTCGTCCTTATTTTCACCATATAAGCCTAAAAATTCGATCCTGGCTTTTCGCTTTCCTTCATTCTTGATAGAGAAAACTCCGTATTTGGAAAGATGGTCAGTAAATATGACCACTTTTTCGTTCGCTTGATCATACATAAATGCAACGGGTTCCCATTGACCAGTCGCTTCGTTCAGGTACGCTGCTCCTGGAGTTTCACCTTCAGAAAGCTCTAAAGGTAGGGCAAGCTGTATGACTCCACTGACCTGAGTTACACCTTCAATCGAGAAATCATAAACCTCCAGTTGTACGTCGCCTTCCTCATCAAGGGGAGGAGCATCTGAAACCCTGGATATTTTAGCATTCAAGTCTGATGAAATGAACACCGGATCAAGTCTAAGCTCAACTCCCTCAGAGCTAAGGGTCAGGTTTTCATCATTGACCACCCCTTCGATAAGCAATTCCTCCTTCATAGAAGGCTTCGATGCGCCGCCTCCGCTACAGCCCGCGATAGGTATGATC
>CAZHLQ010000382.1:0-1940 GCA_964533235.1 uncultured Gudongella sp.
TGTAGGGGGAGCGGGCAATCCAGAAAATCCATATGGTTATCAGGTATCCTACCTCTGGGAAAAGGTGCTCAAAAAGGATGTCCTAATGGACATTTTAAAGAGATATATGCACTTGAGCAAGGAAGTCGAAGTATCCATCAAGAATGGGAAAGAAGTAAAGAAGAGAAAAGAAACCTTGATATTCCCAAGGTATCACCAGCTTGATGTAGTCACCAAGCTCCTTGCGGATGCTAAGAAGAACGGCAGCGGGAACAACTACCTTATTCAACATAGTGCTGGATCAGGTAAATCAAATTCAATAGCTTGGCTTTCTTACGGACTTGCAAGCCTGCACGATATTGAGAATAATAGCATATTTACATCAGTCATAGTCGTTACCGACAGAAAGGTGCTTGATGATCAGCTCCAAAAGACTATATCATCCTTCGACCATACCAAGGGTATAGTTGAGACCATTGGAAACAACAAGACCTCGAAGGATCTTAAGAAGGCAATTGACGACGGAAAGAAGATAATTATAACTACGCTTCAGAAGTTCCCAGTTATCTACGATGAGCTGGATGATATAACTGGAAAGACGTTTGCCACAATAGTTGACGAGGCTCACTCAAGTCAAACGGGTAAAAGCGCAGCCAAGCTTAAGGAAGGATTGGCAGATAAGGAAGATGCCCTTAAGGAGTATGCAGCAATAGAGGCTGAAGCTGAAAAGGATTCAGAAGACTATGAGGACATTCTTGTAAAAGAGCTTCTCGGACATGGCTACCATAAAAATCTGTCCTTCTTTGCATTTACTGCTACTCCAAAGCAAAAGACCCTTGAGGCATTCGGTAAGAAAACTCCGGAAGGGAACTTCGTGTCACACCACATCTACAGTATGAGACAAGCCATAGAGGAAGGCTTCATAATGGACGTCCTCAAGAACTACATGACGTACAAGACATGCTACAGGATAGCTAAAGATACTGCTGAAAACCCTGAAGTGCCGGTCTCAAAGGCAGTAAAGACCATAAAGAGATATGCATCTCTGCATCCACACAACCTTCAGCAAAAGACGGCTGTTATAATAGAGCAGTTCAGGGAAATAACGAAGAACAAAATATGCGGAAGAGCAAAGGCGATGGTGGTTACTTCATCGAGGCTCCATGCAGTAAGGTATTACCATGAGTTCAAGAACTACCTTGAAAAGAAAGGCTATGACGATGTTGACATCCTCATTGCTTTCTCTGGGATAGTTAAGGATGATTCCATAGAATACACAGAGGAATCAATGAACAAGAGAAGTGACGGTTCTACGATAAAGGAAGATCAGCTTAGAAACGACTTCCATGGTGAGGACTTCAATGTCCTTATCGTGGCTGAGAAATACCAGACTGGTTTTGACGAGCCACTTCTCCATAGTATGTTCGTTGACAAGAAGCTTGATGGAGTCAAAGCTGTTCAGACTCTTTCAAGGCTCAACAGGATATATCCAGGAAAAGAGGATACCTTTATTCTTGACTTCGTTAACACCAAAGAAGAGATACTGGAAGCTTTTAAACCATACTATGAAGCAACTATTCTTGACGAGGAGATCAACATCAATCTGATCTACGATACCAAGAACACATTAAGAAGCTTTAGACTCTACAATGACGAGGATATTGAGAAGTTCGTTAAGATATACTACAAGAAGGGCAAGCAGACTGAAACTGACTTGGGAAAGATGACAGGCGTGTTAAAGCCAGTAGTTGAAAGATACAAGGACCTGGACGAAGAACAACGTTTTGACTTTAAGAGATCAGCAAGGAACTTTGTGAAGTGGTATTCTTATATTTCGCAGATCGCCAGGATGTTTGACAAGGAGCTTCAGAAGGAATATGTATTCATTTCTTATCTTGAAAAGATGCTGCCAAGCGTAACTGAAGGGAATGTAAATCTCGAAGATAAACTAAAGCTTGAGT
>CAZHLQ010000383.1:0-1563 GCA_964533235.1 uncultured Gudongella sp.
TTCCATGCTTCAAGCTTCTGTTTCTGAAACATGAATTTCTGGTTCTCCTCGAGCTGCCTGGCCATTATATTGAATGTATCAACTAGAGAGCCGATCTCATCATCACTTCTCTTTTTTACTGAGAGCCGGTTATTACCCATGGCTATCTGTTTTGCTGCTTTTGAAAGTTCCATTACCGGCAGGGTAATATTACCGGATATATAAAGCCCAATCAGGTAAGCGATACCTATTATAATTATCGAAAGGAGCATAAGGAACGAACCGGCACCACTTTCAAAATACTCGCTCCTGATTTTTATCTCGCTGTAATCACTCCTTGCATTTCTGAAAAGTTCATCATCAGCCTTGATATCCGGCGGCACAGGCTTGCATAGGATCACCAGCATATCATCGAACCTGAAGGCGCCGCTGACAAAATCAAATCCGTTTACTGCCACCCTGTCAACCTTAACACCATTCACCGGAGCACTGTAATAAAACCTTATGAGCCTGCCTGTATCAGGTTCAAATCCTTTAACATAACTTTCAACAATCTTCCGCTCCGGATGGGCTGACCTGTAAAAAATCAGCTTTACACCTCTCTCTTCACTTGCATGTATCATCCTTTTCAGCCATAGGTCAGAAGGGAGTACGCTGCCATTGCTGAAGAACAGTCTCAATGATTCAAGTTCAGCTTTGACATCACTTCCGAGAGTTATGTACATATCATGAGCAATATTTACTGACTGTTCAAGGGCCTTCATCGTAGTTGTGCTATACATTTTTGCAAGGTTTCTGCTGAAGTAGCTGCTTGATACTATAACAATCGGCATGGCAGATAAAACAGCGATAAATACAAAAGAGAGAGTCATCTTCTTTTTTATACTCTCTCTTATATCGATCGACTCAATATTCAGTGTGCGTCTGAAGGATATTACAATAAAATAGATCCCTGCTATAACAGGAATGGTCATCAGGGTTGTGATGAAAAAATTTTCATCAATAAGTCCCGCTTCAAGCCTGCCGGGATAAAGAGCTATCACAAGCACTGTTGTCAGAAGGATTATCCCGGCCAGGAAAAGAATATCCTGAAAGGAATTACTTCTGTTTTTTATGATCTTACCTTCCGGCAAGTTTAAACTCCGGCATATAGTCTAGACTCTGAAATCTTTTTCAATAAGATTAATCAGGTAATCCACAAGTTCCGTCTCACCTTCACCGGTTGCTCTTATTGTAAGCTTTGATCCTGATATTATAGCTAGCCCGAGTACCGACATTATGGATTTGGCATCAGCCTCAACATTATCCTTAATAAGCATTACTTCACAGGGATACTTCATAGCCTCCCTTACAATCATCATTGCCGGGCGAGCGTGTATCCCGGCATCACTATTTACGATGACATCTCTTTCAACCATTACTTTTGCCCCTCTGTCATAATCCATTTTTTTATCTTTTCATCAAGTTCCCGTGCAGAGTTGATACCGATCTTCTTCAGTCTCTGATTCAGGGCGGCTGTTTCAATAATAACAGGTATATTCCTGCCCGGTCTCACAGGAACAGTGATATATGGCACTTCAATTT
>CAZHLQ010000384.1:0-5839 GCA_964533235.1 uncultured Gudongella sp.
GAAGTCTTCTAATAACTGTAATTGATACTTGATTTTCTCTGTTCAAATTAAATCCACCACCCATTTTCATTTGTTAAGTTATTATATCATTATGAAAAATGCATGTCAATTTATTCACATTTCATAAAAACCATTTTTTCTTGCATTTCTACTAATTATTTGCCTTCTTTATGCAAGAAAGTTCTGGTAGAATGGTCATATGACATATGGAGGGATAGCTATGCCGGTATTGACAGTTCAAAATATTTCTAAGGCTTATGTTGTTGACCCAATATTGGAGGATATTTCCTTCAATGTTGAAGCAGGCGATAAGATAGGCGTTATTGGCTTAAATGGTACAGGAAAAACTACATTGTTCCAGATAATATCAGGAAAACTTGGCTCAGATTCAGGACAGGTAACACTTCAGAGGGATCTGAAGATGGGGTATCTTGAACAGCAGACAAAAATCGAAAGCCAGCTTTCATTGTTCGATGAATGTCTTGTGGTGTTTAATGACCTTATTTCCATGGAAAATCAGCTTAGAGAAATGGAAATTGAAATAGCTTCAGTTAGTGAGCTTGATCAAGATAATTTGTCACGATTAATGTCGGATTACGGACATTTACTTGAAAGATTTACTGAACTTAATGGCTATGGATTCCGTTCAGAGGTAAGAGGAGTACTTAAAGGACTTGGTTTCCAGGAGGATGATTTTCTAAAAGAGGTGTCAGTTCTAAGCGGAGGGCAAAAATCCAGGCTTTCTTTGGCTAAGCTTTTGCTTCAAAGACCAGACATCCTTCTTATGGACGAGCCCACCAACCACTTGGATATAGATGCCATAGGCTGGCTGGAACGGTTCCTAAAGGATTATCGGGGAGCAAGTCTTATTATTTCTCACGACAGATATTTTCTTGATAATGTTGCAAATCGAATCTTTTTTATGGAAAATAGAGAGCTACACCAGTACAATACCAATTATTCAAGATTCATTATCCAAAGGAAGAAGGATCTTGAAATAATGAAGAAGCAATATGACGACCAGCAAAAGGAGATCACAAGGCAAGAGGAGATCATACAAAGATATATCCGCTATGGTGGTGAAAGATATATCCGACAGGCTAGAAGCAGGCAAAAGATGCTTGACAGGATTAAGCTTCTACCAAAGCACCAGGATGCTAGAAAAGCAAGCTTCAGATTCTCACCGGATATAAAGTCAGGCAACGACGTTTTGATCGCTGAGGGTATAAGGAAAAGCTTTGGCGAGCTTGAGCTTTTGAAGGGGATCGATCTGACTGTTTACAGGGGCGATAAGTCAGGCTTGATAGGACCTAATGGTATCGGAAAGACCACGTTGTTCAAGATACTATTAGGGCAGCTACCCTCTGACGATGGATCCATCCGCTTCGGACATAACGTCAAGCCTGGTTATTTCGACCAGGAAATGTCTGATTTGAGTCCAGACAAGACTATAGTCGACGAAATCTGGGATGCCTATCCCAGGCTTGATCATTATGAGATCAGAACCTATCTGAGCCATTTTCTTTTCATCGGAGATGATATCTTTAAGGAGATCTCTGAATTGAGCGGAGGAGAAAGGGCAAGAGTCGCTTTGCTCAAGCTAATGCTTTCTGGTGCCAATCTGCTCCTTATGGATGAGCCTACCAATCACCTTGATATAGACTCAAAGGAGATCCTGGAGGATGCTCTTAGAGGATATGAGGGTACCGTACTTGTCATATCCCACGACAGGTACTTCCTGAATCAGGTAACAAATAAGATCCTGGAGCTTACCGAGGACGGTCTTTCTGAGTTTATTGGAAACTATGACTATTATCTTGAAAAGAAGAAAGAGCTTCAGATGGATGTTGAAGAGGAAGAGGATACAAGAACTAAGACTCAGATAAAGCTGGACAAGAAGAAGGAAAAGGAGCTTATCCAGAAGGAAAGAGATAGAAAAAAGGAGCTTAAGGAGCTTGAAGCAAGGATCGCTTCCCTCGAAGCTGAGATTGATGAGATAGACAATAAACTGTCACATCAAGATACCTATCAGGACCATAATATGGTTCTAAAGCTGTCAAAAAAACGTGAGGAGCTGAAGGAGAGCCTTGACGAAATATATGAGAAATGGATGGAAATGATTGATTAATCCACAATATCCACAGGGTTATCCCCTATTTTATCCAGTATTTAAGATATTTTCCCTTGTTTTCCCACATTATCCACAAGCAAAATAAAAAACCATCCCCAGAGTTTCCACAAGGAAAGGGGATGGTTTTTATTCCAGAAATCCAAGATTTGGGTTAACCTTAAGATCTAAGGTAGACCTGACGCCCTTGATATAGTTATAGTATCCAGCTGATCCAATCATTGCAGCATTGTCGGTACAAAGCACTGGGGAAGGATAGAATATCCCTATTCCTTCCTTCTTGCCTCTTGACTCCATTGCGCGTCTCAAGCCCTTGTTGGCAGCAACCCCACCGGCAATAACTATTTTATTTCTTCCTTTTTCTTTTGCAAGTCTGAAGGATTTCTCAACAAGAACATCCAGGACTGCCTCCTGAAAGCTGGCGGAGATATCCTCTATAACAGGTTCCTCACCTCTTTGCTTCAGCTGGTTAAGGTGATTCAATACCGCTGTTTTCAATCCACTAAAGCTGAAATCATAGCTGCCTTCCTCAAGAAATACTCTTGGGAACTCAATGCTTTTTCCATTGCCGTCTAGAGCTAGCTTATCTATTACCGGACCTCCGGGGTAGGGCAGACCCATTGCTCGTGCTACCTTGTCAAATGCCTCGCCTGCAGCATCGTCCCTTGTTCTCCCGAATAGCTTGTACTGAGCATAGTCCTCGACATCTATCAGGTATGTATGTCCTCCTGATACGATCAAACATGTAAATGGGGGCTCCAGTTCCTTGTGCTGTATGAAGTTTGCGCAGATATGACCCTCGATGTGGTTCACTCCTACAAGAGGTATATCAAGTCCATAGGCTATTGCCTTGGCTGAAGCAAGACCTACAAGCAATGCACCAACAAGCCCTGGACCTTGCGTCACGCTTATAAAATCAAGGTCTCTGAAGCTAACCTTAGCCTCATCCAATGCCTCCTGAATGATCAGGTTTATGTTCTCGATATGCTTTCTGGAAGCAATTTCGGGAACTACTCCCCCATAGACTCTGTGGATCTCTATTTGGGAGGATATTATATTTGAAAGTACCTCTCTGCCATCCCTGACGACCCCGCAGGATGTTTCGTCACAGGAGGTTTCTATTGCCAATGTCAGCATTTCTTCACCCCGTTCAATTCTTTCTCCACATGATAAGTGCATCCTCATGGTTGTCAGTATAGTAGCCAGGCCTTATTCCTGCTTCCATGAATCCATGCTTTTTATACAGCCCTATTGCCGTCACATTTGATACTCTGACCTCCAGGGTCATATTTGGAACTCTGTTGATCCTGCAGTAATCTATCATCCCCATCAAGACGGCGTCTCCTATTCCCTTGCCCCTATCGGAGGACTTTACGGCAATATTGGTGATGTGAGCTTCATCAAGGATCCTCCAGAATCCGCCATAGCCTGCAACCTTGCCCTCGTGCTCTGCTACTATATAAACAGCAAGGACATTCTCCTCTATCTCAGTCTTGAAGGCTTCCTCGGACCAAGGGGTTGTGAAGGACTCCTTCTCTATCTCCAAGACCTGCTTGATGTCTTCAATCGTCATTTCTCTAATAATAATATCCATCTGCTACCTCTTGTCCATTAAAATTCTTTGTGCCTGTGAGTCTCTAAGATACTCAGGTGCCATTACAAAAAGGTCCTCGGTATTGCCTTCATCATACTTTTTCAAACCCAGTCTGCATACAGCCGATGCACTGCTAAGATTTAAGTGACCTGGTGCAAATACAGCCTTATTTCCAAGTCTTGATTTAAATATATCAGCATATGTGACTGCACCATCCCCAACCAGTACTATATTACCATCCAGATCTTCCAGGTGTTCAATTAGCTCTACCACAGGTATTGCATCCGGTGAAAGGAGCTCCTCTGGATATTTGCCCATTCTGTAAACTCCTGTAAATACCCTGTCCCTCCTGGCATCCATCATTGCTGCAACTATGGGCTGATAAGGCAAAGCCATCGCTAATGTCTCAAGGGAGGAAACTCCAACTATTGGCTTTCCAGTTACATGTGCAAAGGACTTAGCCGTAGCAAGTCCGATCCTTAGCCCTGTAAATGAGCCTGGTCCGGCAGCCACTGCAAATAGGTCCATGTCACTTATCTTAAGCTTAAGGTTATCCATAAGCTGCTGTATCATTGGGACGAGAGCTTCTGAATGGCTCATATCAAGGCTAAGAGAAAATTCACCAAGAAGTCTCTCATCCTCCATTACAGCACAGGTCGTCATCAATGTCGAGGTGTCGATTCCAAGTACCTTCATTTCTTCAGCTCCTCCAACAGTTTTTCAAATCTCGATCCAAATGCTCTTAACATTAGAGCTCTTTCGCCCTCATTAATCCCAAATGAAAGCCTAATCTCCAGCCTGTCCTTAGGAAGATACTCCTGTATCGTTTCAGCCCATTCTATCAGGCAGACTCCATTTCCGTAGAAATAATCCTCTGCTCCGATGTCTTCAAGCTGGTGCCAGCCCTCCAGCCTGTATACGTCAAAGTGATACAAGGGGATCCTGCCATTGTACTGGTTCATAATGGCAAAGGTCGGACTCGTTATATAGTCCTCTACCTCAAGCCCTTCTCCTATTGACTTGCTTAGGGTAGTCTTGCCAGCTCCAAGGTCACCGTTCAGACATACAACGTCTCCCTTTTCAAGAAGCCTGCCAAGCCTTTGCCCAAATAATTCAGTTTGTTTTATGTCCTTCAGCTTAATTATCATATTTGCCTTCCCGAAATTTAGTCATTCTCATTGTCAACTTTTGATTATACCAAATCAGGACTCATTCCACAAGTGCGCTGCTGTCCAGAAAATAAAAACCCTTGCGAATGGACGCTATAAAGCGCCTTCGAAGGGTCTTCCGAAACACATATCAAATGGATTGGATTTATCTATGGAGTATTGGTGAAACTTTTTTATAAAGAATTATAGTTATTGCAGATAGGATTATTCCCTTAAGCAAATTGAACGGCACTATTGAATAAATCATTAGACTCCAAAGATCGGTGATTTTACTGCTGATACCAGCACCCATATCTACCAGCGTCTGTATAGGCATACCAAATAGTTTAGCGTAGAATGGAAATATGAAATAGTAGTTTGCGACGGTAATAACAGCAGTCATTACGATTGTCCCAATAAGTAGCCCTGCAATCGCTCTGCCGAAGGTCTTCTTCTTGAAATAAATAGCTCCAGCCGTATAGGCAAATGCACTACCTACTACAAAGTTAGCAAACTCGCCAACTCCTCCTGTTGTCGATCCTTCCAGTACAACGTTCAGAACGTTCTTCAGTAGTTGGATGATAACTCCGACCATGGGTCCCATTGCGAATGCACCTAGAAGTGCTGGCAGGTCCGAAATGTCGATTTTGATAAAGGGTGGTGCGATCCACAGAAGTGGAAACTCAAAAAACATCAGGATAAAGGCAATTACTGCCATTATCGATACCTTGACCATGGTCCTTGTGGTCCATTGATCTCTGCTTAGTGTGTACATATTGATCCCTCCAAATTTTTTATTACCTCAGGGAATCAAAAAAACCCCGAAGCAATCTTCGGGGCATATAAAACAGATTATATCATCTTCTTTCATCCAGACTTTAACTGTCGGCCCTGGAATTACACCAGATCAACCTTTCGGTTCGCGGGCTTTACCGCCGGTGAGGACTTGCACCTCGCCCTGAAGATATA
>CAZHLQ010000385.1:0-3725 GCA_964533235.1 uncultured Gudongella sp.
GGGATATCATAAAGCACAGCTATTCTTAAAAGAGCCTTTACATCCGGATCATGAGGCTGCGCTTCCAGTGGATCCCAAAAGAATATCATAAAGTCGATCTCTCCCTCTGCTATCCTAGCACCTATTTGTTGATCTCCTCCCATTGGTCCTGACTTGTAGCCCTTAACCTTCAAACCAGTCTTTCCTTCGATCAGTCTGGCGGTGGTTCCGGTTCCCATAAGCTGATGCCTTTCCAGAATTTCCTTTCTCTCTTCCACCCACTGAATAAGCTCTTTTTTCATGTTGTCATGAGCTATAAGAGCAATCTTCTTTCTTCTTCCCATTTTCGCACCTTTATTTTCCATCACATTACCTCCAATCTTCAGTTAAAAGCCTAAACAATATTTTTTGTAAAGTACCTTAGGTACTTTAATATTTCAATCCATAATGATACAATATACCCATAATCAAATACGAGGAGTGATATTATGAATCCAATGATTGCAAAGTTCGTATCCCAAGGCTTTATGACAGAGGAACAGGGACAATATATCGAGGACGCCATAATGAGAAAGGAATCGATAGTTGTATCCGGTCATCGTTCAGCCGGCATAAGACCTTTGATGGCATCCCTTATGGCAGTTGCCAAAGCAGCCTTTCCAAGCGTCCAGGTCAAGGGCTTTGAAGACCTTCAGGCTGAGGCTGAATTCTTCCTTATCCCAGGCATAGACGGACTTGACTTCGAAAAGCTCATCGGTGATGCCATAGCAGTTGAAAACACTGCCTTTGTATCACTTAAAGAGCCCGAGCATCCAGTATCCCTAATGAAGGTCATGAAGGCTAACTTCAAGGCTGGTAAGGGTATCGGAAAAAGGATACACACTCTTGAGTGCATCAAGGTCGACAACGTACCTGTACTAGACAAAATCACTGAAATGATGCTTGATGAAAGCGGAAAAATCCAGAAAAAGGACCTTTAATGGTCCTTTTTTATTTCCAATCCGTCATTCCAAGGGCATTTGTCTCCCCGTCTACAGAGATCAGATGAAGGAAACGGTCCCCATTAACAGGATCAACTGCCAAGCTGCTACTTACAGTGTCGCCAAGGAGTACCTCCTTTTTGTAGTTGACTGCCAGTCTCTTTAGATCTTTATTCCTCAACACGTCCTCAGGGATCTGCTCAAGCATCCACTCGATGTACCTGATATTGTTTACGTGATTGTTGTTGTCAATATCGCTTTTTCTCGTTGAGATAGTCCTTCCACCTGTTGTATCCATAGGCTTAAGATCTGTATACCCATCAAAGCCATGCTCATCAATGAAGCTGTATTTCTCCTGGATCTCTTTGGGGATCCTTATGGGTCTCTTTTTCTTCATATCAAGGAATATCCATTGAGTGCTTGCCTTTGCCAGGAGGTTCCCTTCTTCATTCTCCATGTTGAATTCTCTTGTAGCATAGAACCTATCAAAACTTGATGTCCAGGTCCTTATAATTACTTTTTCCTTTGCTTGGGGAAGCTTAATAAATTCTGCCTCCCATCTGTTCAGCATCCAGCCATAGCCATTTGCATTAAGGAGCTTGTGCCCTACCCCCAGGCTGTCGCTATGCCAGGACGATGTCTCCGCCATATATGAAAGGACTATTTCAGGCCTTAGTATTCCCCTTGGATCTGTATCAAAATAAGGAATCCGGAATTCCTTTGTGAATTTTGTCATATCTATCCCTCCAAGGGAATTATAACAAATGTTAAGCTGAAATGACAATAATTTTGGTTAAATGTTAGAAACTGCAAATTTGTGGTATAAATTGAGTAACAAATAGGCGAAGGGGGTATATTATGGCAAAAATTGAGGCAATTCAAGGCATCGGAGCAGCTTATGCAGCAAAGCTTGTCGAGGCGGGAATAGCGAAAACGGAGCAGCTACTGGAAGCTGCAGCAGATAAAAAAGGCAGAACTAAGCTGGCCAAAGAAACAGGCATAAGTGAAAAGCTCATACTTACGTGGGTCAACCATTGCGATCTTTACAGAGTCAAGGGTATCGGACCACAGTATGCTGAAGTTCTCGAAGCAGCAGGAGTAGATTCAGTCCCAGAGCTTGCTACAAGAAAAGCAGATACTCTTCTTAAGAAGATGAAGGAAGTTAATGCAGAAAAGAATCTTGTAAGAGGATTACCAGCTCAAAAGCAGGTTGAAAACTGGATACTTAGAGCAAAGGCGCTGCCTAAGGTCGTCAAGCACTAACAAGAGGCTACCTCAGGTAGCTTCTTTTTTTATTTGATAATTGGCAATTGCTGTAATACAATTAAGAAAAGGGTTTAAGGAGGGATCGTATGACAGAAGGCTACAGTTTCGTTATTGGAAAAGGAGAAAACAAGGTTGAGCTTCTATCAAGAATGAGCAACAGACATGGCCTTATTGCCGGAGCTACCGGTACTGGTAAGACTATAACACTTAAAGTAATGGCAGAACATTTCAGCTCTATAGGAGTGCCGGTATTCCTTGCAGACGTCAAGGGCGATTTGGCCAGCCTTGCAGAGCCAGGTACTGAAAACCCCAAGCTAAAGGAAAGAATCGATTTTATTGGTCTTGAGAATTTTATTTACCAGTCCTACCCTGTAAGATTGTGGGACGTATTTGGTGAGCTAGGTCATCCAGTAAGAACTACAATAAGTGAAATGGGACCTCTCCTTCTTTCGAGGCTGCTTGGACTTAATGATACGCAAGAAGGAGTTCTTTCAATAGTTTTCAGACTTGCAGACGATATGGGACTGCTCCTTATAGACCTTAAGGACCTCAGATCCATGCTACAGTATGTTGGGGAAAACGCGAAGAATATAACCTTGGAGTATGGAAATGTCTCTGCTCCTTCGATTGGCGCTATACAAAGATCGTTGTTGAGGCTTGAGGATCAGGGAGGAAGTATCTTTTTCGGGGAGCCTGCACTAGATATTCGAGACTTCATGATGACTGACCATACAGGTAAGGGTATGATCAATATCCTTGCCGCCGAAAAGCTGTTCAATTCCCCTACTCTATACTCGACATTCCTTCTCTGGATGCTTTCCGAGTTGTTTGAGGAGCTTCCAGAGGTTGGAGATCTTCCCCAGCCTAAGATAGTATTCTTCTTTGACGAAGCTCATCTTCTGTTCGAGAATGCTCCAAGGGTACTGATGGAAAAAATCGAGCAGGTAGTAAGGCTTATCCGTTCCAAGGGCGTCGGAGTATTCTTTATAACCCAAAATCCAATAGATATTCCTGATAAGGTTCTTGGCCAGCTTGGAAACAGAGTTCAGCATGCTCTAAGAGCCTACACGCCTCGAGATGAAAGAGCAGTTAAATCTGCAGCAGAAACCTTCAGACATAACCCAGCCTTTAAGGTTGAGGATGTCATCACTGAGCTTAAGACTGGTGAGGCACTTGTTTCGTTCCTTGATGCAGAAGGAAGACCTTCCATCGTCGAGAGAGCATTGATTGCACCTCCGAAGAGCCTTATGGGTACTATTACCCCGGAAAAGAGAAGCAGTCTGATACTATCCTCTCCTATGGGAACAAAATACTCTGAGGTTGTTGACAGGGAATCAGCCTATGAGCTTCTCCAAAGCAAGGTCGAACAAAGAATGGCTGAGGAAAAGGAAGCTGAGGAGCAAAAACGCCTCGAGAAGGAACAAAAGGAACTGGAAAAGCAGCGACTTGCTGAAGAAAAAGCTGCTGAAAAGGCTCGCAAGGAAGAGGAGAAAAAACGAA
>CAZHLQ010000386.1:0-1506 GCA_964533235.1 uncultured Gudongella sp.
TAGGGTTTAACAAGACTTTCATCGACACTGTACATCCACATTACCGCAAATTCCATTGCGCTCCGGCATGCAAGTGCACAGACCGCAGGGTCAATGTGGTATGTTCGCTCAGCCGATATAGCAGTTTCGGCAAAAGCCTCAAACCTCGTGTCAGATTTCAGAAAGTCGAAGTTGCTCATTAACTCGCCTCTGTTCTGCCTATTTTGTTTTTACTTTAATGAACGATAAAGATCACTTCACCAAAAAATTCATGATCATGCTGATCATAGCTTCTTTTTCTTTGCTGTTGGATTCAGCTATCAATATAGTAACTGCTACAAGCGTATGGTCGTTAATGGTTTTTTCCCCATCTTCCCTATACAGCCTGTTGTTCTTGTCAAGGAAATAGAGAAAAAGGGCTGCTGCGATTCGTTTATTACCATCTGAAAAAGAATGGTTTTTCGTGATCAGATAAAGCAGATTCGCTGCCTTTTCTTCTACTGAGGGATAAACATCTTCTCCCATAATAGTTTGATATATCGTTCCAATGCTTGATTTAAACGAAGCATCCTTTTCATTCCCAAAAAGTGTCGCGGCTCTCGAAAATTTCATTTTATCAATAAATCGTCTGCATTCATAATAAGTCAATACATAAATTGCCTTAGTGCCCGACGGTTTGGTGATTTTCTGATGATCATAGTCATCGAGCATATCAAGTGCAAATGTGTAACTTTCAACAACATCCAAGATCTGTTTTGCATCCAGCCGGTCTTCAGTTCGCCGGATGATCTGTATAGCGTTGCCAAGCTGTTCCAGACGATCTTTATTTATTGTATAGCCTTTAACAAGGTATTCTTTAAGTCTATTGGTCGCCCATATACGGAAGCGTGTGGCAGTAGAGCTTTTTATCCTGTATCCTATTGAAAGTATCATGTCGAGATTATAAAAATCAAGGTTACGCCTTACTTTTCTTTTCCCTTCAGTGCGAACTGACAAGAATTTCTTGTGAGTTGACTCCTGATTCAGTTCTCCTTCATCATAAATCTTTTGTAAATGGAAACTTATGTTTTGCTGGGTTGTTTGAAAGAGGTTTGCCATCATAGGCTGCGTAAGCCAAACAGTTTCATCTGTCAGACGAACATCAATTTTGACCTGGTTCGCATCTGTTGTATAAATCAGAATGTTGTTCTCTGAGAAATCTGTCTTGTCTCTGATTTCCACCGCTTACGCTCCCTTCATTATCGTCTTTCCTAACATTAACCGAAATATTCCTGCATCAGTGATTTGTAGCTGATTTCCATTTTCTCAAGAGCCTGATGCAGCAGATATTTTTGCTTTTCGGAAATAATTGGGGTCAGACCTACACATTTGACATAATACACTGTTTCCAGAAAAAAATTGAGTCTGTTTACTGTTTGGAAAAACAGTGGGTTAGGATAAAAGACAAATGCCGGTTTGGTTTAAAGACTCAGTCAGGGTGATGTCGGATTACATCTTGGAAAAACAAATATCCCCTCTGCGCGTGGC
>CAZHLQ010000387.1:0-5790 GCA_964533235.1 uncultured Gudongella sp.
ATAAATAGTTGGCCGGCTGGATCATCCAGTCGGTTATTTTATTTGTTGGAATGACAATCGAATGGTAGAATGGATTGGAATGAAAATAATAGTAGAAATGGTGACCATCATGAAAAACAAACTAAATCTTTCATATACAGCAGTGCAGGCAGCCTACTGCATGCTATTTGCAGTATTGTTGAGCTTTTCGTCGGTATATCTTCTTCCAAAGGGCTACACCAACACAGAGATCGGTACAATACTGGCTATGGTCAACATAATATCCGTATTGCTGCTCCCCTTATTCGGTGATGCTGCAGATAGGTCCAAAAAACTGTCTCTTGCTCAAATCACTGGAATTTTCTCGTTTGTACTGCTGCTTCTAATGGCAATGCTGTTCCTGTTTGAGTCAAGATCTGTCATGTTGACTATTATTTTTGTTGTACTTGGCGGCCTAATGGTATCACTGTCTCCGATCATAAATTCAATTGCTTTCCAGTACAGCAGCTTCAACAACCCAATAAATTACGGGGTGGCCAGAAGCGGAGGCTCCATAGCATACTCAGGCATAAGCATGGTGCTTGGATATCTTGTTTTTACCTTCGGGACAAATACGATCCCTTCTGTAGGGATAGCTGTTCTAACTATGCTACTATTATCTCTTTTCACTACCGAGAAGCTCTATAATAGCGGCATAGCATTGTCGCCGGATGAACATGGAAGTGCCAAAGCATTAAAGCTTGGCGAGCCCATATCGCTGATCACTTTTGCAAAAAGAAATAAGATGCTGTTTGTTTTCTCCTTAGGGACTCTATTGGTATTCTTTCAAAACGCCATAATAAACAATTATTTGTTCCAAATCATTGCACCTATAGGCGGTACAAGCAGCGACATGGGAAGGATCTTCTCCTTCATGGCTATCTTGGAGCTTCCCGGACTGTTCTTCTTCAATAAAATCAATAGAAAAATAAGCTGTCAGACGATGCTTAAGATATCCTCTGTTGCATTCATACTCAAGATATTCTTTACCTATACTGCTAATTCAGTAGGATTTATATACCTTGCATTTATTTTTCAGCTAATATCCTTCCCCTTCTACCTGGCGTCCTCAGTCCATCTTGTGCATGAGCTGATGGATCGAAGAGAGGCGGTAAAGGGGCAGTCACTGATATCCGGTATGATGACTTTAAGTGCAGTGTTTGCAAGCCTCTGGGGAGGTATGGTATTAGATTCAAGTGGTCCGTCACAGCTACTGCTTCTTAGCACAGTGCTATGTATATTGGGCTCCGGTGTTGTAATTATGACAGTTGGCAAGATCAAGTCAAATAGGTAAAATACAGGCTCACAAAAAGAGGGGATCTCTCCCCTCTATGCACCCGGTGTATAGGTCGGATCCTGTGAAATACTTGCTTTCTCCTTTGGAAGAGGCAATGGACTAAACATTTTATCGTAGATATAGTCAAACAAGCTCTCAGTGATCCTAGTTAGGTCAACTCCAACATAGACCGGTACCTTTACTCCTGTATTCTCAAATTCCATAGGTACCGTCAATATAAGCTTATCCATATCAACGTTTAGCTCGCCTTTTTCACTGGCTTCATTCACGGTTCCATAAACCCAAGCAGCTCCCTTTCCACATATCTCTTCCAGGTATTTCGAAAGTATCTTTTCTCCGGCCTCATCATAAACCATTTCCGGCAAGCCTTCCTTCAGCCAGTTTGATACCCAGCCCTGAAGCTTCTCCCCGCTTTTCTTGCTGCCGACCAGATTCTCAAAATACTTACCTGCAGCAATTTTCATCGTCGTGGAGGTAAGATCACTGAATGCAGAATTAAGGGCTTTGTAGAAGTCTCTATTTCCCCTTTCATCTACATCAAGCAGATAATGCTTCGAGAAATTGAATATGGCGAAGCCAGCAATAACAACTCCAGCTTTTTTCATACTCATATCCGGCCCTAAGCTGTTTAATATATAGCTTTCAAATACAGCTGAAATATTATCTGCAACCTTAAGGTTCTCAAATACGAAGGCCTCGCCCATAAATATCTGAGTGCCAACCTCACCGATCATCGCAACTAAAATTTCCTTTGCGGGTGTTATGATAGCCTCTCCAGCTGGTCCGGTATATATCGTCATCAGAACTGAAAACGATTGGTCCCCAAGCCACTTTATGACCTCTAGGCCTGATTCGATCTGCTGCAATCTGTCAGCGATGTCATTGTACTCCCTTGACTCATTGGTAAAGTATATAGCTGATTCGATTAATATCATCTTGTTCATAAGCCTCAGCTCTTGTGTAGAACGGTTCCTACCCAATGCCCGCATCCTCTCTGCAAGATCCGCGCTCAAGCCGTATCTCTCAACTCGTTTCCTCAGTATCTCCAGCTCTTCATTCCAGCCAGCCATTGGGTCCATTGGCTCTCCCATTAGCCTGATATTAAGCTCGATCTCATATTTCTCATTGTCATAATCAGCAGATATTGGCAGCTTGACGTGAATTCGTCCTGCTTCTGGTTCAGGAAGAGACTGTTTTGGTTCAAATCTAAATATTCCTCTATCGGATACTCCAGCAGCATTTACCTCTATTTGGTAGCGTGTTGCCAAAGTGTCAGTCTTAGGATCTGTTCCCTTAAGTTCTCCAAATACCGGAGTGTAATCTGATGGTGAAATGACCTGGACTTCAGTCTTGCCATCATCCTTTGTTTCAGCTACGGTAAGCTGAAGCTTGAAACGAGTTGGTAATACTTCCCCCGAATCCACCTTGTCAGCATCTGGGTAGCAAATTACCTTGAAATTTCCCTCATCGTCAAACTGATTATCCATATCGACAACTGACAGACCTTCAGGCTGCAGAACAACTCTTACTCTGTCTTCCACATATTCCGATTCATTTTCGCCAATTATCTTTATATTGAAGCTCTCAGTTTTATAGGTGGATGTATCTGGTTTGGAGCTCAGGTTGTCGAGATTGATCACATATTTATACTCGCCCAGTTTTTCAAGCTTACCACTTGCAAGGTCATCTCTTGCAATCTCAATTTGTGCATTTGTAAGCGGCTTGGCGAAATCGCAGAACTCTATTTTATACTCATATTTCCCGTTGCACCCATAGACCATGTTGATCGTAGGCGAAAGATCCTTACCCTTTTCCGGATAATGGATATATGGGTCTCCAACAAGCTGGAATTTGACGTTGTTTTGGAAGGTTCCCCCCTCACCGATGAATCTAAAGCTTACAGTCCCCTCTTCTGGTCCGCCCGTCTCATAGTAATCAGCCTTCACTGAGGCTCCCATATAGTCCCCTGAAAATGATGGTGTACCGATCTCCATATAGCTATCAGGGGAAAAGATCTCAATCCTGGCAGTTAAATCGTCTCTATTGACCTCAACCCCGCCTTTTTTAACCTCCACCATTCGGGCATAAACAAACTCTGGAGCTCCTCCACGTTTGATTTTATTCCCGAAATCCTTCCTGACATAAAGGTTGAAGCTGCTTTGTTCTTCTTTTTCATCTTTAGCTTCTTTTTGCTTTTTACTCTTCTTGCCCTTTGACTTAATACCAAGAGCTGCAGCTGCTAGTCCAAGTACTCCGACTGCTATAACAGGAGCAACTGGTAGCCCTGTTTCTCCTCCTTCAGTGTCTGCATCAGTATTAAAAATGCTTGATAACCCACCACTTTTGACCTTTACACGATCTATATTATAGTTGATAGTGCCCAGGTGCAAAGGAAGGTTCTTATGACTCTCTTCGCTTCGACTCTTTGGCGACAGCTGGATATATGAGTTATCCCAAGCAAATAATCCTGGAAATTCAGCTTCTCTTGTATATGTATCTCCATAAACCTCAACCCATCGTTCCTCAAGAGCTTCAGGGATATATACCAGTTTGCTGCCTTCAACATAAGCTTGGGAACTCCAAAAGAGACTAGATGCAGTCTCACTATCCTCATCCAGTTCATAGCGAACTTCAAGGTCAACGTCATAGTTCAGCCTATAACGTTCATACTCCCAGCTAAAGGACGTAGAAATATTTCCACTCTTCCCCAGCTCAACCGTTACCTCTCCATCCAATGGAACAATCGGAGTGCCACTTGGTCCAACAAAATGATCAAGCTTGATCAAAATTGCCTTAGGTGGATTTTCAAGCATCATTTCGGACAGCAAACTTGAAGCATTCGGATCATCAGGATCAATGTCGTAAGCTTCGTATAAAGTCTGCCATTCTTCAGATGCTTGTACTGTAAGTCCTGTACCTAGCATAAAAAATATCCCTGTTAAAATAAGAATAGACAATACCTGTTTCTTTATCATATTATCACCCTCCTTTAGACGACCGGCAATCTTATCTGGAATGCCTCCCTTTGTTGTTTGTTTTGTAGTTGACTTAGTCTCCAGTTCTTCTCATATCAAGGGCAACCTCCTGAGTATAGCCTTCTCCTGTCTCCTCTGATGTCATAGTTCCCCTTGCAACAATCGTTCCCCCCTCAACAAAGAACTTAAGATTCCATTTGAAACCATACTCAAATGAAAGCTCTCCACTATCTGGATCATAGGCAGCCTCAATAACTACGTCACCTCTTGTAAAGGTTGCCGTACCATTGTTGTTTTGTTTTATCCTAAAGTCTAGCTCATTTACCTCCCCCAAGGTATCATTTTTAGCTGCTGTCGCAGTAGCAGTACCCTGATAGAAACCACTAATATCAAGCTCACCTGTAGATGATGACCCTCCTGCTGGAGTCCCGCCAATAATCACTGCTGGCTCAACCTCCTCCGCCACAGGCTCTTCAGCAAGTGCTGGCTCCTGCTTATATATTTCGTTGACGAGCTTTTCCATGGCAGCCATAGAGGCTTCAGCATTTACAGTGTGCTGTACTCTAAGCTCAGTTGTAGTTACTCCCTCCTCCTTTGGTGGTTGCAATCCATATTTCTTAAGGTTGTCCTGTACGTCTTGAGTCATTCCTTCCATAGTCTCAAAAATTTGTGCGACAACCTTCGTTCTACCATTATTGTAAGCCTCTACTGCTATACCTGTGATCGATCCAGGGCTATACCAGCTCATCAATGAGTCACCGACAAAGGCTATTACTCCCTCAGCCTTAGTGGGGTCTAGAGTTACAAGCCCAATTACAGAGGATATTGGTGAGACTACATCGCTAGCTTCCGAGAATCCCATTGTTACCTGATGGTTCTCGCCTAATACAATGGTGCTGGTAGTTTGTCCTACCTCCATAATGCAGTCCACTCCGCCAACTACTATGGCAGCAGCCTCTGCAGCACCCATACTGCTGCCTGCAAGAGATGCTAATGTTCCCCCTCCAGTCGCAATTGTCGCTCCTACAAATAATCCTACCTTACTTCCTGTCTTATATGTTGTTACTACATTCAGACACCGGTTGTACTCAGCTGCTTCGGCCTGAGCTTCTTCAAGGTCAGCAGCGTTTCTAAGTATCTTTGATGCCAATTCCATCTGTTCAACAGCAGTTTTTACATCTGTCCCAAGCTGCTTTGCAAGCTGGCTGTATCTTTTAGCTCCACGTAATGAATCGTATTGAGCAGCTAAATTTTCTGCCCAGGTCTCCCTATCGATAACTGCAGCCTCTGCATGAACCACACCAGCGTCTTCAAATGTCCTTGATGCAATAGTCTTTATTAATGCAGCAAGCTTGTCCAGACCCATCCTGTTTCCATTGGCCGTAGACTCAAGCAGCATAACCGCCTGATCTGTCACCTCAACTGCCTTTTGTGCCAAAGAATCCGCTGTTTCAAAGGCCGCATGTATCTCATCCATGAAATTTGCAGCGTCATCAATTG
>CAZHLQ010000388.1:0-1561 GCA_964533235.1 uncultured Gudongella sp.
ACTCAAGTACTGCGTCAACATAGTACTTTGACTATTTTCAAGAAGGGACTATTGTCAGGGTTGTCAACAGTCCCCTCCTGCTTTATAGTTCAGGAGAACGATAAAGCCACGCAGTGGTAACAGACTGAGGAAAGAAAAAGTCAAAATACCACTGCGCAAGCTACGAGGAAACTAAACCTATGGGGTATTACGATGACCAAAAGACAACGCGCCGCGATCGCAAAGCACGAGCAGGAAACAATGAGGCCACCCGCAACACGAGCCAAACGATCACCCAAGTCAACGTCTCACACGCCGCAACAGTCGGAAATGACATTCGACAGTCCGTCACCTTTGAGTCCGCAATCTCTGAGCTCTTGCACAGAGATGACGGATACCTCAAGGTCGTGCCAGATGACAATGACGTGTTCCACTACTACTGGAACTTCACCAGAGGAGCTCACGCAGGCAAATACTGCTACTGGGGCATCTCAAGACAGCACACGCTTGCGAGCGGCGTCACAGGACTTCTTCGCAAGCTGTCTGAGATAGACGCAGGCGTGCGCAAGCCTTCCACGTCTCCGAACTAACCCGATCGTACCCAACTCAACAAAAAAAAACTGCCTGCAGGCGACGCTACCGCGAACACCTGCAGGCAGTTTTTTGTTTCTGCCAGGAAATTGCTTTTAGCTTTAGCGATTGAACCACAGGTGGTTAGATCGGTTGATTTTTACTCCCTGAAGGGACAACCCGACAACGGGGCGCACATATCCCATAGAAGGTAGGGCGACTGGGTGAATCATTGCCATTTTGACAGGGTTCTCACCGCCAGCAAAGTAGGAGTCTAAACTGCCCGCGTTTATGGCGGTATTCAGGCGCGTCACGAGGGAGTTGAACGAGCCCGGATCAATCGTCATCCGTCCAGCCGTTGTGCCAGTGGTGATCTCCGTCTCCGAGATCGCTCCCCTAAAAAACAGCTTGCCGCTCCGCCCGAACTGTACCTGACGAGCCAGGAACAAGGTAATGTCTTTGTCAACCGTTGCGCTTGGGCTGGGTGATCCCACGAGCCCTACGGTGTTTGTTAGTGGCAGGTGCAGGAACGCCTCAGGGTTGTAAGGTTGCTGGCTATCTTTTGGTTGCCAGGTCGCAATCGACACGGACTTGAATGCGACTGAGTGGTAGTGCATCGTCTTCTCAAAGTTTACAATGTCATTTGCGATCGTGTAGATCTCGGGTAGTAAGAATGATCCTGCAAGCTTGGCAAACTCGTATGTATTTGTCCAGGTATTGCCCGCATCGTTCGTGGACTCTTTGTGCGTCCGTACTACGATTTTGTCTGTGTCAGCTAGCGTTGCCATTGTAATCCCCCTTATTATCCCTTACCATAACGTGTTCTAGTTATTATAAGGTACTATATTATACCTAGTACTAAAGTAACATTACTCAAGTACTGCGTCAACATAGTACTTTGACTATTTTCAAGAAGGGACTATTGTCAGGGTTGTCAACAGTCCCCTCCTGCTTTATAGTTCAGGAGAACGATAAAGCCACGCAGTGGTAACAGACTGAGGAAAGAAAAAGT
>CAZHLQ010000389.1:0-2841 GCA_964533235.1 uncultured Gudongella sp.
ACCCCTAGTGATAATGTCATTGCTATAGCCAGAAGTAAGAGGACTTTAACCTTACCGACCAATTTGGTCCTGTTATTGTCCATGATTCTCCTCCTTGTTTTTGTTACAAAATTTGTAACCCTTTTGTAACTATTTTCGACCGTCTCTGTATTGTAAACGAAAAATATCAGCTTGTCAAATTTTTGGCCATATAGACGGAATATTCAGAACATATTATAGTGAATAGTGAACAGTGAATAGTGAATAGTAGGGCGACCATTGGTCGCCACAGACTGAAGACAAAGCTCAGCAATCAATAAAGATTGTTGAGCTTTTTTCATGCAATTAAATCCGATTTTCCATTGCAATTTCAACATTTAACCCTAATAATTTGATATAATATAGTTAATATCAAGGGGGTGTAAAATATGCTAACTAGGGATCCCAAAGAGAAAAAAGATCAAGTCCAAATCTTTTCGATCGATCAAGTAGTACCTAAGAACCACATCCTTAGAGACATAGACAGAGCTATAGATTTTTCATTTATCTATGACCTTGTAAAAGATAAATACTGCCTTGATAATGGAAGACCCAGCATAGACCCTGTTCTTTTAATCAAAATACCCTTCATTCAATACCTTTTTGGGATAAGAAGCATGAGGCAAACGATGAGGGAAATCGAAGTTAATGTTGCATACAGATGGTTCCTTGGTTTAGATTTCTACGATGAAGTGCCTCATTTTACTACGTTTGGTAAAAACTACACCAGAAGATTCCAGGGAACAGATCTTTTTGAAAAAATATTTGAGCACATATTGGAGCAGTGCTTTGAGAAGGGATATGTAAACCCAGAGCTTCAATTCATAGATTCAACGCATGTAAAAGCAAGCGCCAACAGGCACAAACTTCAGAAAGTGAAAGTTCAAAG
This sequence comes from uncultured Gudongella sp., assembly GCA_964533235.1. Taxonomy (GTDB): domain Bacteria; phylum Bacillota; class Clostridia; order Tissierellales; family Tissierellaceae; genus Gudongella. Next base: position 908 of record CAZHLQ010000389.1, read on the forward strand.
AGCCACAAGAACATACCAGAAAGAACTGATGAAAGAAATCAACAAAGATAGAGAAGATCACGACAAAAAAGATTTGAAGCCACCCAAAGATGGAGGCGAGAAAACAGTTGAGAAAACTGTAAGCACAACGGATCCAGAAAGTGGATTGTTCCATAAGGGAGAACACAAAGATGTCTTCGCATACAGTGTTCAAACAAGCTGTGATAAGAATGGCTGGATATTAGGATTTGAGGTATATCCAGGAAATGAGAATGACAGCGTCACCTTCAGTAATTTTTTCAAGAAGATCGAAGCACTTGAACCAAAAACATTAGTAATGGATGCAGGCTACAAAACGCCGTACATAGCAAAAACACTCCTAGATAAAGGGATACTTCCAATACTGCCATACACAAGACCGAAGGGTGTCAGAGGACAGATAAAGAGATCAGAATACATTTATGACCCTCATAATGACAGATATAAGTGCCCAGAGGATCAAACATTGGAATACAGAACAACCAACAGAGAAGGCCACAGAGAATACAAAAGCAATCCCAAAATCTGCAAGAATTGCAGCAGACTTGAAGAATGCACTAAAAGCAAGAATTTTACAAAGATACTGACCCGGCACATATGGCAAAATTACATAGAAGCATGTGAAGCAATCCGGTATACCCAGGATGGGAGAGCATTGTACAAGCTAAGGAAAGAAACCATAGAAAGGATCTTTGGAACTGCGAAAGAGTCCCATGGTTTTAGATACACAACCATGATAGGAGCTGAAAAAATGAGATACAAGGCAGCTCTCACTTATGCATGCCTAAATTTGAAGAAGCTGTCCAAGATGATGAAAAAAGATGGGAAATTGGGTGGTGAACCCAGCAAAAAAGAGGTTTTATTTTTGATAAAGTACAAAATATATTACTCCATTCAATAAATGAGAAAACCCTCTATCAAGCTTTTGCTTAAAAGAGGGTTTGTCTAATCTCTGGGGCGACCATTGGTCGCCAGAAGAAAGATCTTCACTATCGTTCAGGCTGAAAACATTTTTGTCAAAAAACGAATCTGTCATCCCGAGCGTATAGTCGAGGGATCTAATCTTTTAACTAATAGCTAGCAGCGAGCAGCTAAAAGCTGTCTCTTATTGGCTCATAGCTATTTTTCATTGTCAATTAATCAAATTGTGCATTGTTGTCCGCCAAGCGTTTTCAATTTCAACTATCAACTGGCTTCCCATGTTCAAAAAAAAAAGCGCAAAATTTGCGCTTTTTTTCACTAATATTAAAACTCTTCTACTACTGCTGCTGGAGTTGATCCTATAGTAACCTCAGGGCTATTATTAGCATCTGAATATGCTGGAATAGTTACAGTCCAGACTCTTGCAATTGTCACTCCATCTACAGCTACTGAAGCTGTTATTGTTCTTACTACTTCACCTGTATTGCCAATGCCAGTAGATCTCAACACGCTAATCGTACCTGCTGATTCATCATCCCAACTTAAAGCTTCAGTTGTAGCATCTCCAAATGTCGTACCGTCGTCAGCAGCTTCATCTGATTCAAGAACCCAATCATAATCTCCAAACCCTGCAGGAAGTTGAATAGTAGGCTCGTTCCATCTAGGATTAGTTGCTTCAACCCCTAAGTCTAAAGCATTCAATGCTTCGATTGCTAATAGTATATCATCCCTAACTATCCTCTCGGATTTCGTTTAGGTCCACACCGTACGTGCGACTTTCATCGCATACGGTGTTCCATCGATAACAGGATAATTGCCAAGCAATCACACCCCCCAGTATGATGCTCTTAGTTATTACTTACCATATGTTTGAATTTATGTCAATAAGGATGTCAAAAAATGTTAATATTATAATGCTTGGGCCTGCTTTTTTGTCAATGCTTCAATGGGGATCCAGTTAGTATTTCATTAATAACTATTACACAGGTTTATTC
>CAZHLQ010000390.1:0-1520 GCA_964533235.1 uncultured Gudongella sp.
GTGCTTACCAAGGATATCGATCCTACGACCATGGAGTCAAAGCTTGTAAAAGGCTTATACTTTGCAGGAGAGCTTCTTGATGTGGATGGAGACTGTGGGGGATATAATCTCCAGTGGGCCTGGACAAGCGGCTATATCGCAGGGAACAGTGCAAGCATCAAATTTTAGTTGAAATGCTATTACAACAGGTTTATTATAGAATAGGATTGTTTATATAACGTCCTAAGCGAAATTTCAGGAGGAAGCTATGCTTGGACTAAGGAAAAAGCTGGAGGAATTGGAAGCACAGAATAAGCCTATCAAGGTATGTCTTGTAGGTTCTGGGATGATGGGCAAGGGCTTGGTAAGCCAGTTGCTCAGAGTCAGGGGAATGGAGCCCTCCGTGGTGGTGAGCCGCAAGCTGGAGGATTCCTTGAAGGCATTTCAGCTTGCAGGAATAGGCAGAGAACATATAGTTATTGCTAAGAGCACTGAAGATATAAATATAGGGATGGAGAAGAACAGGTTCGTTGTTACTGATGATTACCAGCTGGCTTTGAAGGCAAATCTTGTGGATGTGGTTGTCGATGCCACGGGAGTACCTGAAACTGGAGCAAGGATCGCTCTTGGTTCTATCGACAACAGGAAGCACGTAGTAATGCTTAATGTTGAGTCTGACGTCGTTGCTGGGCCGTATCTAAGCAAGCTTGCTAAAAAGGCAGGAGTCGTTTATACTGGCTCAGCTGGAGACGAACCGGGTGCAGCAATGGAGCTGTATGATTTTGCATTAGCTTCAGGTTTTAAGGTCCTTGCCCTTGGAAAGGGAAAAAACAACCCTCTGGACTTTTATGTGACGCCTGATCAGGTGGAGGAGAGAGCTAGAGCATCTGGATTGAAGCCGCTAAGGCTTGCTTCGTTTATAGACGGAACAAATACCATGGTCGAAATGGCTGCAATGGCAAATGCATCTGGCTTTATACCGGATATCAGGGGCGGACATGGACCCACGGGTACAGTGGATCAGCTTCCAGGGATATATTCCCTCAAAGAGGAAGGTGGGATACTTAATGGCTACGGGATCGTGGATTTTGCCTTTGGCGTGGCACCAGGAGTATATGCTATTATCACCACAGATCAGCCGCAGGTACACAGCGAGATGAGGTTCCTTAAGATGGGGGATGGTCCAAACTACGTGCTTTTCAGGCCATACCACCTTACAAGCCTAGAAACCCCGATTTCAATAGCAAAGGCTGCAATTTACGGTGAGGGCTCAATAGTTCCCAAGGGAGACCTGCCGGTGGCTGAGGTAATAACACGGGCTAAGAAGGACCTTAAGGCAGGTGAGCTTCTAGACGGGATCGGTGAATATACCGTGTTTGGAAGCATTGAGGAGTACGGAAGGGCAAAGGAAGAAAAGCTTGTTCCAATAGGACTTATTAACGGTAATGCAAGGATGAAGATAGATGTAAGTAAGGGAGACTACCTGACCTACGATATGGTCGAGCTGGATCAGACCACAGAGATATTCAGGCTTAGGCAGC
>CAZHLQ010000391.1:0-1715 GCA_964533235.1 uncultured Gudongella sp.
GGAAGGTATAGACAATTTAAAATCATTATTCCCACAACAACAAGCTACAAAACCTATAGTTACACCTAATGCAAGTACACCACCAGCAGGAAAAACTGCTGAACAAATAAAAAAAGAAGAGTCTGACAAATATTTAAAACAGTTAGGCTTAAGACAATAAGGAGGAAATAAATGGCAAACGTATTAACATTGAAAGATAAGTATAATCTAGCAATAGATGAAACTTATGTTCAAGAAGGAGTAACAAGAGTACTAGATGCACCAGCTTCTAAAATTAACTTTCAAGGAGCTAAAACAGTTAAAATTCAAAAAATATCTACAAGTGGACTTTCTAATGTAGTAAGAGGTGGAACACCAGTAAATGGAGCAATTACAGTTGAAGAAGAAACACACACACTTAACTATGATAGAGGAAAATCATTTGTTTTAGATGTAATGGACGCAGAAGAAACAGGAGTAGGACTTGGAATGGCTGGAGCTGAATTTATGAGAAGTGACGTAATTCCAGAAATTGACGCAATTAGATTCCAAAAATTAGTTTCTAAAAATGGATACGGAGCAGTACCTTCTGCTAACTTAACAGCTTCAACAGTAGCACCAGCACTGGATACAGCTATACTTGCTATGAACAATGCTTCTGTACCTAGAGCTAACAGAGTAATATTCTGTACTTGGGATGTAATTGATTTATTAGAAAAAGCAGATGGATTTACTAGAAATGTAGATTATACTTTACCAGGTAACGTTGGAAAAGTTGTAACAGCTTATAAAGGTGTACCGTTAATAGGAGTAGAACCTTCAAGATTCTATACAGCAATAACTTTACTTAACACAGAAGCTGGAGGATTTGAACCAGCAGTTGGAGCAAAAGGGTTAAATTTCATTTTAGTTTATGTACCAGATGTACAATATGGAGTAATTAAATATACTACTTCTGATATTATACCAGATGGTCAAAATGCTAATACTTGGGGAGATGTAATGAAATTTAGAATCTATCATGATTTAATAGTGTTAGATAATAAAACTAAAGCAATTTATGCTCACTCAAAAGCTTAGTAGGTGGATAATATGGATTATAGAATAAAACTAGATAATTGTGATATGATAGTTTCAGAAATGAATTTACATTATTACAAGTCACAAGGTTGGAAAGTAGTAGAAGAAATACAAAAAAATACTGCTGACACTTCAAAAGTAGAAGCTCAAGCACAAGCAAGAGTTTTGGAACTTATGAAACTTAAAAAAGAAGAACAACTAGAATTAATAAAAGCGCTAGGTTGCGAAATTACCACAGAACTTGCTAGAGCTTCTGAGGAAGATAGATTAAAATTAATTCTAAAATTAGAAAAGGGTAATTAATCCCTTTTCTTTATGAAAGGGGGTTTTACTCTTGAGTTATTCAACAATAGCAGAAGCTGACGCAATTATATTTGATAATGGTTGGCTTGCTTTAACTGATTTAGAAAAACAAAAATTTTTAGACTATGCAACTAATAAAATTGATTTATTGCCTTACACTTATGAAAATATAAGTCATGGAAACGAAAACAAATTCCCGTGGACAGGACAAACAAAAGTACCTCAACAAGTTAAAATAGCTTGCACTAAAGAAGCATTAGGAGAGTATAAAGCAAGTCTTGGAGTATTTGACAAAGGACTTATAAATGACAAGCTAGGTATTAAATCAGAGAGTACATTGACAGCTAGTGTTT
>CAZHLQ010000392.1:0-11235 GCA_964533235.1 uncultured Gudongella sp.
TTTGTTATCCCGAATCTCCCTTTTCCGTCTCCGCAGTGCCACGCTGAATTGTGGTCCTCAACAAGCTGCAGAGTCTCTTTGCTGTCCACAAAATAGTGGGCTGAAGCATTTCTATTTGGCTTATCGAAATATAGATAATGGTTCCTTGCTCCAGCCCCCTTAGAAGGATTACCCGTGTCATGGACTACGATAAACTTTATGTTCTCTCGGTTTCTGCCTGAGTAATTGTATCTTATTAATTTTCTATCTATCATCTCATTCCTCCTAATTTTGCTCTCAAATTTTTCAAAGCAGCAGTACGAGTATTAACTACCGTCCTATAGGCTATTCCATTTATCTTTGCAGCTTCAGTAAGTGACAAGCCATTGTAGAAAAGATCTACTATAACTCTCTGCTGGACCTGTGGAAGGTATGCTACAGCACTCCTTATCTCTCTTATGCTTTCAGCTCCTACTATCTCCTCAAGGATGTCAGTATCCGATTCCAAATGATCTAGAAATTCATCCTCATCCTCACCATAGCTTTCATTAAGCGACATCATAGCCTGCGGCCGCTTCATTCCAAGATACAAGTATCTGATCCTTGAGTTAAGGAAGCCAAGAACAGGTACTCCTTTATCAGGATCATAGTCCTTAAGAGCCTCCATTAATCCTAGTCTTCCCTCCTGAAGCAGATCCTCTCTTTCCTGAGAGTTCCATCCTCCCTTTCTGATGCAGGATGAAAGCAATGGGTACATGCGATCCATAAGCTCCTCCAGACTTTCCATACTTCCAGACCTTGCCTCGTGGGCGAGTTGGTCTATTGTCTTTATCATTTTTCTCTCCCTTTGGGAGAGGCGCCTTCCCTTGTATTACCGGTAAGGCTATGATACAACAGGTTCAGCGGAAATAAAAAAGCCCAGCAGTGTTTGCTGGGTCACCGATTTGAAGCTATTATCCAAGCTTTAATAGAAGATCGTCAAGCTTCATGTACAATCGTGCAATGTCAGACTTCATCGCCGGTCCATCCTTGCTATGGTAGTATTCCAGGCTTTCCTGGACTGTTTGAGTCCTTAAGCTTCCGTAAAGCTCTCTTGCTAGCTTTCCCTTGGATATCTGATTCCTTACATTTTCTGCTGAGCAGATACAGTCTATCTCGACCTGGTTTCTTAACCGAACAACGGCTACTCCTTCCTTATCCTTCACATGATCTATTCCTCCAACCTTGAAGTAGCCCATTGCACCGTCATCCTTCCCGATAGGCTCTCTGACCTTAAGCTGTATGTAGATCCTGTCAGGAGATATCACCAATGGAATGCTCGTCTTAAGATTTAAAAGACCGCCATAGGTCTCATTCGCTGCCTTAAGGTCTATATGGTTGTGCTTACAGATCCTCTTTATTACAGTTTTTACTGTCCTTCCAATTATTTGCTGGCCATCCTCCCTCAGAAGAAGCGTGCAATTGCCTTTGTCACCCCTGTAGGTTGGCAGAATGGCCAGAATATCCTGCTCTATCCATTCCATTTATTCAACCTCCTGCTGATAGTCTGTGGCTATACTATCGAATATTCCTGATACCCCGGTATTATATTGATAAATATACCAGAACATATGTTCGATGTCAAGCTGATAAATGAGGCTGCAGCCCTGTTAAATGCCGCAGCCTGAATCTTTATCTACTAAGAAATTTTTCCCTTTCCTCTTGCGGGACCAAGCTTCCGCCTGTTGCCCAAACCAGTTGGACAGGCTCCTTGCCTCTGTACTGATCCCTGGTAAAAACGGGTCCGTTTAAGCCTGCGGTCGCTGAAGGCTCGATAAATATACCTTCCTTTGCATAAAGTGCCTTCAGGTAATCGAACAGCCTGTGGTCATCAATGGTAAATGCACCGCTTAGAAGATGTGACATTATCTTTCCTACGAAGGATGATGCTCTACCTACTGCAAGACCATCTGCCTCAGTCTTGTTGTCCAGCCCTATATCCTCAACAGCTATTTGATCATGCTTTCCTGTCGCAAGCCCAAGCAGCATGCAAGGAGAATGAGTTGGCTCTGCAAAGTAGCAATGGACATTGTCTCCATAAACCAGCTTTAATCCATAGGCAACACCCCCGGGTCCCCCTCCAACACCGCATGGCAGATATACTACCAATGGGTGCTCCTCGTCGATGACTATACCCTTGGAATCCAGCTGAGCTTTGACTCTTGTGCCTCCCACTGCATAGCCAAGGAAAAGATCTCTAGAATTTTCGTCGTCGACAAAATGACTCAATGGGTCGAGATCCGAGTTCTTTCTGCCCTCTTCCACTGCTATCGAATAATCGTCCGGATACTCTACGACTGTAACTCCCTTGCTTCTAAGCATTGCTTTTTTCCAAGCCTTGGCATCGGACGACATGTGGACCACGACCTTAAAGCCCAGTCTGGCACTCATTATCCCTATGCTTAGACCCAGGTTGCCTGTGCTTCCTACCTGGATGGTATGCTTACCGAAGAATTCTCTGAAATGATCACTGTCAAGCTTGGAGTAATCATCTGACTCCAAAAGTAGACCTTCATTTATGGCAAGTAACTCTGCGTGCTTTAATACCTCGTATATCCCTCCGCGTGCCTTTATTGAGCCTGCAACGCTTAGAAGGTCGTCACGTTTCAAATACAGGGATCCAGGCACTGATCCTCCGGAATATTCAATAAGCCATTCCTTCATTCCCGGTATGGGTGAGATTGGAGATTCGATGATTCCTCCCTCCACCTCAGGGAATACCTTGGAGATGTAGGGTGCAAATCTTTCCAGACGTGCCTCAGCATCTCGCACGTCAGTCTCAGTCACAGGGATCGTCTCACAGTAAGCCTTGAAGTCCATATAGCCTGGATTGAACCACATGACCTCTCTCATAAACTTTAGTTCGTTTATCAAATCCATTGAAACACCTCCAATAAACAGTGAATAGTGAACAGTGATCAGTTAATAGTTAAGAGCCAAGAATTAAGAAAATGGACAATAATCAATGAATAATGAACAATAAGTTAAGAGCTAAGAACCATGTGCTAAGATTCTTCGACAAGCCTCAGAATGACTACATTTCTGTCATCCTGAACGGTAGTGAAGGATCTAAAACTTTTCACTATTCACTTTTACTTATTCACTGCTTAATAATGACTCGCCACCTTCTTAAGCATATCTCTTATTGGAAGATCATAGGGACACCTTGTCTCACATATCCCACAATCTATGCAGTCACCAGCATTAATAGCCTGTGCGTTGTACCTGTCGGTTGCCCATTGCTGTAGGTTGTACCTTGTGTAATAGCTGTCCAGAACAAATTGAGTCGGAATGTCGATCCCTACTGTGCAGGGAGCGCAGTATCCGCAGCGTCTGCAAAACTGTGTCCCCAGCTCGCTGGCTTCCTTCTCTACCTGAGCTCGTTCATCTTCAGAAAGACCCCTCTCATCCTTTCCCGGCAGCGCGTTCTCAATAACCTGCTCCACAGAATCCATTCCGGGGATCACGACTGATACATTTGGATTTTCAAGAATGAACCTTATGGCAAGCTCGCCCTTGCTGATCGCTCCACCAGCTAGCGGCTTCATGATGATAACTCCGATATTTCTCTCCTTCGCCCTTTTAAAAACCTCCTCTCCCTGTCTTTCGACGGCATTATATGGAAACTGGATGGTCTCGAAATAGTCAGTCTCAACAGCAACTTTTAGTACATCAGCACTATGGCTGCTTATGCCTATGTGCCTGATAAGACCCAAAGCCTTAGCTTCAAGAGCATATTTGTATGCTCCATCCTCAGACATAAGCTTTTCGTAGTCTTCAAAGCTTCTGACGTTGTGGAACTGGTACAGGTCTATGTAATCTGTTTGAAGATTTTTCATAGAGACAGCAAGCTCCTCCTTGATGCCTTCATAGGTCCTGTTCATCGATTTCGTGGCAAGGATAAAGTTCTCTCTGCCAAGCTCCTTCAAGGCTTCACCAATAAGCTCCTCGCTCACAAGATATCCTCTTGCTGTATCTATGAAATTTATCCCCTGTTCAAGAGCCTCCCTAAGCATTGCTTTTGCGATATCCTTGTCCACCCGTTGGATAGGTATACCTCCGAAGCCGACTGCTGAAACCTCATAGCCAGTACGGCCTAATAGTCTTTTTTGCATATGATCAACTCCTTCTTTCAATTGACGATTGACAATTATAATTAATGCTGTAAGGGAATCTACAATCTTCTAGCTAACAGCTAATAGCGAACTGCTAAAAGCTTTTCCTTTCCAAAATACCAACTAAAAACGAGATCCCTCGACTTCGCTCGGGATGACAGGCTGAGTTTGGTCGGAATGACAGACCATTGTGAATTGTGAATTTAATTGTAATTGTCAATTTGATTCCTCAGGTTAACCGGTCTCTCACCCCTCAGGATCCTTCCAACATCTCTCGCAGTTATCCTGAGCTGCTGCTCCTGTGCTTCATCCGAAAAATATGCACTGTGTGGGGTTATGATTACATTCTTTAACCCAAAAAGCTTTTTGTCTATTTCAAGTGGAGGCTCGTTCCAGAGCACATCCAGCCCTGCCCCAGCCAATCTTCCATTCACAAGTGCATCGTACAACGCTTCCTGGTCGATTATCCTTCCTCTGGCTGTGTTTATGATATAGGCAGATTGCTTCATCATGGACAAAGCTTCTTTTGAGAACATACCTCCCGTCTCCTCTGTCAAGGGTGCATGTAGCGTTACGTAATCAGACTCCTTCAGCAGCTCCTCAAAGCTTACTTTTTCGACTCCATAGCTCTTCATGATTTCTGAATTCACATATGGGTCATAGGATATCATCCTTACTCCAAAGCCCTTTAATTTTTCTGCCACTCCTCTCCCGATGGATCCAAAGGCGAATATTCCAACAATGGAATCGGACAATCTCTTAACATTTCCGATCCCGTCAACTGACCATCTATCTTCTCTGGCATTTTCAGTCACATGCCAAAGCTTTCTAGCCATAGTCAAAATCAGCATCACTGAATGTGCTGAAACCTCATCCACACAGTAATCCTTGGCGTTGGTAACCATCACGCCGTGCCTTGTAGCAGAGGGTGCATCCGCAGCATCAAAGCCTGTGCTGGCACAGCAAAAAGCCTTAAGCTTTAGCCTTGAATACAGCTCATCGCTCATCTGCTGGTTCCAGGTTACTATTATATCGGCATCCGCTGCTTTTTCCACAAGCTCATCATCAGACAAAACTGGCTTCCCGAGGAATTCGTATTCTACCCCTGGTGCCTCCTCCTTGATGAATCTTTCGATTGCTTCTACCTCCTGGTCATTCATTCCAGGAACTCCAACTAAAACTACCTTGCTCAAATATATCCCTCCAAGCTATTCTTTCCTAAATATATCCATCTTCTCCAGCCTGTCGAAGGCTTCTCCCATTTTCTCGCAGTTAAGGGTAACAGCAAACCTTAGATAGCCCTCACCTGAAGCTCCGAAGGCACTCCCAGGAACCACGGCAACATGTGCCTCTTCAAGCATCCTTTTGGCCACCTCCGCTGATGACAGGCCTGTTGCCTTGATATTGGGGAACAGGTAGAAGGTGCCCTTAGGCTCCATCACATGAACTCCCTTAAGTCTGTTGAGCCTCTCCCAGGCATAGCGGCTTCTTTTTTTGAATTCCTCCAGGAGACCCGGCTGGATATCTTTTCTCATTCTAATGGCATGGATCGCAGCCCTTTGAGATATGGATGGTGCAGAGTATACATTGTTTTCATTTATTGCCTTGATAATTTCGATAAAATGGCTCTCTGCCTTGATATATCCAATTCTCCAGCCTGTCATTGCATAGTCCTTGGAAAAGCTCCCGATAGTTATGGTTCTTTCTGACATTCCTGGAAGTGTCGAGATAGGTACAAAGGGTGCTTCATAGCTGTAAAGAGTATAAATATCATCAGCAATTATCAAAAGGTCATGCTTTTTGGCAACCTCGCCGATCTTTTCAAGAGTATCTCTGGACAAACAGCTCCCTATTGGATTGTTAGGTGTATTTACAATTATCGCTTTGGTCCTTTCAGTAATAGCACTTTCAAGCCTATCCACCTTAAGCTGGTATTCCTCAGACTCCAGCAACTCCACAAATACCGGGACTCCTCCTGCAAGCTTCACCTGGTCGGGATATGGGGGGAAATGTGGGCTTGGTATGATCACCTCGTCTCCAGGATCAAGTATAGCCTCCATAACAAGCCACATCGCCTGACAGCCGCTTGTGGTGACCATAAGCTTCTCCAGTCCTACGGTGTGGTCGTACTCCTCCAGGTAGTATTTGGATATCTCTTCGCGAAGCTCCTTCATTCCAACGGACTCAGTGTACCTTGTATATCCTTTTTTTGCATCCTCAAAGGCGGCATTGATTATTCTCTCGTCAGTTATAACGTCTGGATCGCCAAGTGTAAAGTTGATCAAATCCTCAGCAGAGCTAGCCTTGTCCGCACTTTTTGCAAGCTCGCTCCCCGCTGATTTCCAGTATCTCTTTGCAATATATTGATTTTTCAGTGGTATCACCTCTTCTATAAAATATATTAAAAACCATTATATCCTTTATGGACAAGGGATTCAATGGTTTGAATTCTATGCTCTAGTTACGAAAACGATGGACAGGAATGAGCCTATCCCTATTGCTCCCGTGACGGTCACGAGGATAAATGTTCCTATGAAGCTCCGCTGTGCAAGCTCGCCAAAGCTGCTGGTCAGGAGAACCAATATCGAGGACATCACTATACCCGCCATGAATAGCTTCAGCCCCTTCATTCCAACCTCAGACCATGTAAGGAAGCCATACGCTTTATTGAGCCTCCAAATACCGTAAAATGCAGCTATGGTCGTTGCCAGGCTCGTTCCAAGGGCAAGTCCACCAGGACCTATTAGCTGGACAAAGGCAATGTCAAGAACGATATTTAGAACAAGAGCGATAGCACTTATAAAAACCGGAGTGATAGTGTTCTCCATTGCGTAGTATATCCTGGCGATCAGGAGAAGCAAACCCATTCCGAAAATTCCTACTCCATACCATATCAGCATGGTTGCAGTAGCTGCTGTAGCCTCGGCTCCAAACTCGCCTCGTTCATAGAATAATCGTACTATCGGCTTTGCGAGAAACATCAATAGGACTGTGGAGGGAATGGAAACCATGGTGACCAGCCTTAGTGAATAAGCGATCGAATGCTTTGTATCCTCAGGATCTCCAAGCCTCATTCGTTCAGATATTACCGGGAATATGGCTGTAACCAAAGCCATAAGGATCGCTCCTACGAAAAGGTCGACTATCCCGTCAGCGTAGTTGAGCTCTGCAATGGTTCCAGCCTGTAGGAAGGACCCTATTGCATTATCTACAGCCTGGTTCAAATTATTTATGCCAACTCCCAACATTATTGGGATGAGAAATAGATTTAGTCTGACAAGACTTCGTTCGTTTGCTAAAAGCTTTGGTCTGTACCTGTACCCCTGAAGCTTGAACACTGGCTGAGCCAATAAAAACGCCTGGGCTCCAACTGCAAGGATACCAGCGACCATAAGCCCCTCAAGTCCAAATCGCCTTGAAAAGAAGATCAGATAAAGGATATATATAAGGCTATTTGCCACTCCGCCCTTGGCACCAGCCCTGAATTTATGTTGTGCCTGAAGGTAGCCTCCAAAAATAGCTCTCCACACATGCATCAATATTACAGGAAGTCCTAATCTGAAAAGCCTTACAGCCTCGCTAAACTCATCAGTCTTAAAACCAGGACCAAAGATCCTTAGTATCAATGGCGCTGCCAAATATCCCACAATCACCATTATCACGCCCGCCATGGTCCAAAAGGATATCAGATTATCTGTAAAGTCGAAGCGCCCCTTTTTCCCATCTCTTTTTTCTATCTGCTGGTATATAGGTATCAGTGAAACTATGAGAGCATCAGCAATTATCCCAATAAGAAATACTGAGGCAGAAAAGGCGACCAGATATATGTCCGTTCTGTAGCTGGCACCTATATAAAAGGCTATGAGTATCCCCTTAAGGAAGTTCAGGAGTCTCGCTCCGATCCCAAAGGATATGATATCCTGAGTTTGCTTTCTAATTGTATTAAATGACATCATGGCAGATACCCCATTTTATGTTCGATTTATCTTGAATGCGGTGCGAACAAGGTCCCCTCAAAGTCCCCTTCAGTTATTCTGCTGATGACATCATCTGTCTTTCCGTGGATGACTATCATGGGTATCCCATATTTATTAGCCAGCCTAGCTGCCTTTAATTTGGTCTTGATCCCGCCAGCCTTTGTTGATTCTGGATCTGCAGATGAGAGCTTCTCCTCAAGGACGTCTATGTCATCGATAACAGGTATTACCTGAGCATCGCCATGGGTCGTCGGATCGCTGTCATATATCCCTCTTATACGGCTCAGCAGAACCAAGAGGTCTGCTCCCCATACCACAGACGTGTTTGCAGCAAGTATGTCGTTGTCTCCAATTTTTATCTCATCTGTGCTTACTGTGTCATTTTCGTTGACTATGGGAACTACTCCCTCATCTAAAAGCGTGAATAAGGTGTTCCTTATGTTCATCGTCCTTTGACTGGAGTCAAAGTCTTCTTTGGTAAGGAGGATCTGTGCTATATGGATACCGTACTGATCAAAGGTCCTTCTGTAGGAGTCCATAAGCTCAACTTGCCCTATGGCACACAGGGCCTGCTTGTAATGGAGGTCTTCCTTTCTGGACCATTTCCCTATGGTATTTGCCCCTGCCGCTCCTGCACCTGAGGATACCAGGATCACCTTCTTACCTTGGTCCATCAATACCTTTACCTGGGATGCAAAGCTGTCCAAAAATCCCTTGTCGATGCTGCCGTCCGGGCTAGTCAGCGTGCTGCTGCCGATTTTTATTACGATTTTCTTTGCATCTCTTGCGATATTAGCTTCCATACCACTCCCACCTTCCATATTTATCCAGTAGATCGAACATTTCTCAGCGTTCTAAGGTTACTGCCGTTTGGATATATTATAGCAAAAATACAGGCTGTTGCAAACAATGCAACAGCCCTGTGCTGGTCAATAACAGTATTAATATTACCTGAGCTCGCTGGTAGTCCTGAACCCCTCCACAACGAAGTTATATGGTGGCTCTCCAAGCTCTGACCTTGGAATTTCAACCGTAAGAGTCTGATAGGTTATGACCTGGGGATACATCATATCCGGGTCAGGTTGGTTTATCTTAAAGTGGATCCTGAACAGCTCGTTGTCTCTTTCGATCCTTTGTATCTCTATAGAATAGCCCGGTGAAGGGAACTCCTTGGTGATCAGAAGAGTAACTTTGTCATCTCCGATCATCGTGGTCATCTCCTCCTGGCTGTCGTAGCTCTGCACACTGTTTACTACCTGGAAGGATATCTCGCTTTGCTTCTTCAGTATTCCATCCAGCCTTTGCAGAAGCACAACAGCCTCAGCCTGAGTGAGACGCCTGACGGGACTGAATACTGAATTGCTTTCACCCTTAACTATTCCAAGCTGGTGCAATAGTGAAAGATAGCCTTTATTTGCTTCACTCATGGAGCCCAGATCCGTGAAAGGAAGCTGGTAGCTGCTGTCAATGGAGAAGCCTGCCTCCACAAGCCTTGAGCCTATTGCTGATGCCATCTCGTTTCTAGTTAAAATCCCAGGATCGCCCAATCCGGATACCTCATAGCCTCTGTCCTTGAAAAGAGATATCAGTGACAGGTTGAAGTCCTGTTTCGTTGTCCCGGTGTTTGGTTCAAAGCCCTCAAAGCTGTTTTTTGCCATATATGGGAAATAATAGGCCATAAAGGTCTTGTCGATCTCATTTTTTGCCCAATGCCCCTCCAGCTTGCTCTCCAGCTGGGCAAAGGCTGCACTCCCTATTGATAATGCCAATATCAAAACTAATGATAATAGTAGTTTTCGCCTCATATACAATAATCCCCCTTCCTTATGGTGGATTTATACCCAAGGTCGGGGGAATTATGGTTACAGTAGTATTACAATCACGGCGCCTTTGGCGCAGTGAACAGTGAATAGTGAATAGTGAATAGAGAAAAAGAATTTACTTAGCTCTTGTCTCTTAGCTTCTTAATATCCTTCACTTCGTTCAGGATGACAGAAATGTGTCATTCTGAGGCTTGCCGAAGAATCTAAGGTTTTGCTAACAACTACCCACTACCTACTACCAGCTTTCTTCTAATCTCTTAGTTCTTGGCTCTTAGCTTATTGTTCACTATTCACTCTTACTTATTCACTGGTTTATTTCGCCTCTCCCAAATATGCTGCCTTTACCTTTTCGTCGTTCAGCAGCTCTTGGCCTTCGCCCTGAAGTGTCAGCTGCCCTGTCTCTAATACGTAGGCGTAGTCTGCTACCTCAAGCGCCTTCTTTGCGTTCTGCTCTACAAGCAGTATTGTATTCCCTTGTCTGTGGAGCTCCTTGATTATCTCAAAGATATCCTTGACCAAAAGGGGTGCAAGTCCAAGGGAAGGCTCATCAAGCATCAGTACCTTCGGCTTGACCATAAGAGCTCTTCCAACTGCAAGCATCTGCTGCTCTCCTCCGGACAATGTTCCTGATTTCTGCCAGCTTCTCTCTTTAAGCCTTGGGAAAAGCTCATAAACCTTTTTCATCTCTTTGTCTATGGCTGCCTTGTCGTTAACAGTATAGGCTCCAAGTATTAGGTTCTCCTCAACAGTAAGGTTTGCAAATACTCTTCTTCCCTCGGGCGAAAGCACTATGCCCTTCTTAACGATGTCCATGGTCCCAAGGTTCGTAAAGTCCTCCCCATTGTAGGTGACTGTACCTGATTCCTTCTTGACCAGGTTCATTATAGCCCTAAGAGTTGAAGACTTTCCAGCTCCATTGGCACCGATAAGCGTAACTATCTTGTTATCCTCTATATCTATGTTTATACCTCTGAGAGCTTTGATACCCCCATAGCTTACGTATAGATCCTTAATGGAAAGCATTACTCCACCCCCAGATAAGCTTCGATAACCTTTGGATTGTTTTGGATATCCGCAGGATTTCCTTCTGCAATGTTGATTCCGTGGTCAAGAACGTATATCCTGTCGCATATCCCCATAACTACCTCCATATGGTGTTCTATGAGGAATATTGTAAGTCCGAACTCATCCTTTATTGATCTTATAAAGCTCATAAGGTCCTGAGTCTCCTGGGGATTCATTCCCGCTGCAGGTTCATCCAGAAGCAGGAGCTTAGGGTCTGTCGCAAGTGCTCTTGCGATC
>CAZHLQ010000393.1:0-1575 GCA_964533235.1 uncultured Gudongella sp.
CAGGTGCTTTATGCAATGGCATATGCAAGGATCGGCGAGGAAGCTACAGCAGCAGTACAACTTACAAATACCATACAAAACCTATTTTTTGTTGTAGTCAGAGGCCTTGCCAATGCCTGCAATATTATGGTTGGGTCTAAAATCGGAGGTGGAGATGAGGATAGTGCTTATGATTATGCAATCAGGTTCATTGCTCTGTCAACAATATCAGGACTTGCTCTTGGGATTGTAATGGCTCTTACTCCGGATTTAGTACTTAAGCTATTCCGAGGGCTGGATCCAAATCTATACAGTACATCTAAGTCTCTTTTAATAGTGCTTGGATTTACCTTCGTAATCAGAGTATACAATACTATCGCTATAGTAGGAGTTCTTAGAGCCGGAGGCGACACAAAGATAGCAATGAAAATTGACCTCGGGACAGTTTGGATAATTGGAGTACCACTTGCATTTATTGGTGCACTGGTGTTTAAGCTTCCTATTCATCAACTTGTTCTCCTAGTGACACTGGAAGAGGTCGTGAAGGCTCTGGTAGGCATCCCAATAATCAAGTCAGGCAAATGGATAAAAAATCTAACTTAAAATTGGCATTCGGGGATACCCGGGTGCTTTTCACTACCCTTATTATAAAAGGTTGCATTTTTGATAGTTTGGGTAAACAATATCCTAAGGAGGAATGATTATGGACAGAAAAGTAAAAAGATATTTTATGGGAAGACCAGGACGAGACGGAGCAGGAGTCAATCTTATAAGAACCTTTGGAAACCAGGAGATACCGGATTTTGATCCATTCCTGATGATGGACTTCTTCGATTCAAAGGATCCCAACGACTACATAAAGGGCTTCCCGTGGCATCCTCATAGAGGAATAGAGACAGTAACCTACCTGATACAAGGCGAGATCGAGCATGGAGACAGCTTGGGTAACAAAGGGGTCATAAGAGATGGAGATTGTCAGTGGATGACCGCAGGCTCAGGAATACTTCATCAGGAGATGCCAAAGGCTTCACCTCAGATGTTGGGAGTTCAGGTATGGCTCAATCTGGCGGCAAAAGATAAAATGACTGAACCCAAGTACAGGGATATAACAAGCGAAATGGTGCCTGTTTATGAAGCGAAGTTCTTCAAGGTACATATACTAGCAGGTACATATGGAAGCGTAACAGGACCAATGGAGGTTATAGAGACCAAGCCAAGCTTTTTTGACGTTGAGCTGGATGCAAATTCTGAGTTTGTTTACGAGTTGGATCCTGATTTTAATTCTTATGCATTCCTGGTAAGAGGAGAAGCAGTTTTTGATAATGATAAAGGCAGCCTGATAAGCTATCCAAACGGAGTACTCTTCGACAGCGGCGACACGATAAGAGTCAAAACCAAGGATAAACCAGCAAGGTTCCTCCTGCTATCTGGAAAGAAGCTTAATGAAGAGGTCGCATGGGGTGGTCCAATCGTTATGAATACAAGAGAAGAGCTTCAGCTGGCATTCCAAGAGTTGAATCAGGGTACCTTCATTAAGAAAAAGTAAGATAATAATATTGTGATAATAAATTCTCTCTAAAGTCATTATTATTTATC
>CAZHLQ010000394.1:0-46698 GCA_964533235.1 uncultured Gudongella sp.
GGTCTGTACACCATAGAAATTTAACTGAATTATTGCTATACTTTAATGAAATACAATAAAGGGAGGTATATTATGAGTTTATTGATGGCTTTTTCAATCGTACTTATCGTACTTTCGCTGGGAGATATTGCATCAGCAAAGACGAAAGCATTCGTACCATCAGTCTTCGTATCGGCATTATTGTTCCTTTTCGGATTTTGGACTTTCTTTCCACCGGACATAGTCGCTCTTGCAGGCTTCCAAATGCCTGTAGTAACGCTGTCCATGTACCTGTTGATCACTCACATGGGTACAATGCTTTCAGTTAGAGAGCTTGCAGCACAGTGGAGGACGATAGCAATTGCCCTGATAGGTATAGTAGGTATCGTTGCCTTGACTATGACTGTAGGTGCAGCAATCTTTGGATTTGAGACAGCATTAGTTGCAACGCCTCCTTTGACTGGTGGTATAGTTGCAGCAATAGTAATGAGTGATGCAGCTACTGCAGCTGGAAGGGATTCACTTGCTATACTCGCAATCATAACCTATGTAATGCAAGGCTTCGTAGGCTATCCTTTGACGGCTATAATGCTGAAGAAGGAAGGAACAAGACTTGTAAACGGCTTCAGAAGCGGAGAAATGAAGCATGTAAAGGATGAATCTAAGGCAGTGGATGCTCCTGCTAAGAAGAAGCTTTTACCGGCTCTTCCAAAGGATTATCAAACGACCTATATTTTACTGGCGAGACTTGGATTGGCGGCATGGGCAGCAGTTGCATTTGCAGGCTTCATTAAACCATTCATAGATATTTCTCCATTCGTTATGTGCTTATTCTTTGGAGTAATTGCACAGGAAATTGGATTTGTAGAGCAAAGACCACTTAACCTATCAGGATCATTCGGATTCCTGATAACAGTTTTGATGGCTTACGTATTTGCAGGACTTTCAAGAGCAACGCCTGCAATGCTTATGGAAATAGTAGTACCATTGGGTGGAATAATTATACTTGGAGTTACTGGTATGGCTATATTATCGATGGTCCTTGGCAAAAAGCTTGGCTATACTAAGGAGATGTCCTTCGCAGTTGCACTTACAGCGCTGTACGGCTTCCCTCCAAACTATATCCTTACTGAAGAGGCTTCCAAGGCTATCGGTAAGACTCAGGAGGAGAGAGACTTCCTGATGGATACCATGCTTCCAAAGATGCTCGTAGGAGGATTTACAACTGTAACAATAGTATCCGTTATCATCGCAGGAATATTTGTAAACTACATGTAGTAAAAAGCGCCTTCGAAGGACGCTTTTTCATAGGAGGTAATTTATGCACAGGATTAAGTGTAGTTGGGATGGAAACATGAAGTTTACTGCAACTGATGAATTCAATCACCATGTTTCGATGGATCTGTCCAAGGAAGCAGGTGGTGATGACGAGGGCTTCAGGCCGATGCCCATGATCTTGGTGGGTTTAGGAGGGTGCATGGGCGTCGATGTCAAGATAATTCTCGAGAGGATGAAGCTGAAGATCGATTCCATGGATCTGGATATAATAGGTGAATTGGATGAGTCTACCACTCCAAGAACATACAAAAAAATCAGTATTGTATTTAACATAAGTGGTCAAGGCTTGGATCAGGATAAGGTTGAAAGGGCAATATCTCTCTCAGAGGAGAAATACTGCAATGTCAGCGCTATGCTGTCAAGGATATGTGAGCTAGAGTATAAAGCAGTTATTATATAGGAGGGATGCAATGAAAACAAAGCTTGAAAGGATCGAAAGAGATATTGTTGAGCTTTCAAAGTTCAACAGTAGTAAGGACGGAGGTTTGACCAGATTCTCCCTGACAGAGGAAGACAGGGCGGCAAGAAATTACCTGAGGAGTGAACTTGAAAAGCTTGATGTAAGCTTATACGAGGATCAGGCTGCAACTCTTTTTGCCAGAAGAGAGGGTACAGATCCTGATGCACCAGCGATCATGATCGGTTCACACTTTGATTCCGTAAGGAATGGCGGGAACTTTGACGGTCCTGCAGGTGTCGTAATGGCACTGGAAATAATGAGAGCTCTTGATGAAAACAACGTCAGAACCAAATACCCTATAGAATTTGTCGCGATGATAGAGGAAGAGGGTGGAAGATTTGGCTCAGGAGTATTCGGAAGCCGTGCAATGGCAGGCCTTGTAACCTACGAGCAGCTTCTTGCCAATAAGGACAGCGAAGGTGTTTCTATGGCTGAGGCACTTGAAAAATTCGGATTTGATCCAAAGAGGATAGGCGAGGCAAAGCGTGATCCCCAAAAAGTAAAGGCATTCATTGAGCTTCACATCGAGCAAGGTCCAATCCTGGAAAAGAATGGCAAGGATATTGGAATAGTAGAGTTTATTGTTGGAATAAACGAGTTTAAGGTAATCCTGTCAGGCAGACCTGACCATGCAGGAACAACACCGATGGATATGAGAGCCGATGCACTTAGCGTTGCAGCGAAGGTGATATCAAAGATCGATGGCTACCCTGCAGCTGAAAATAACGGGACTGTAGCGACTGTTGGCGTACTTGAGGTAAAGCCAGGTGCTGCTAACATAGTGCCGGCACAGGTAGTTTTTACGGTTGATATCAGATCGAAAGACGAGGAAAGCATAAAGCGAGTTCGTGATAAGATAATAAGTGATCTTGAGCAGCAAACTGGAAGCTCTGAGGTTTCCTACCAAGCTGTAGATATGCTGAACGTTAAGCCTGTAAGGATGAACCAGGAAGTAATAGGCATGTTTGAGGAATCTGCAGACAAGCTTGGACTATCCTATCAGATGATGCTTAGCGGGGCAGGGCATGATGCGATGGTAATGGCTGCAGTATGTGAGGTAGGGCTTATATTCGTACCAAGTAAGGACGGCAGAAGCCATTGCAAGGAAGAGTGGACAGACTTTGACAAGCTTCAAAATGGAATAGAATTGATCTACGATACTATTGTAAAATTAGGGGAGGCATAAAATGGATATCAAAGAATTAATGAAGAAGCACCAAGAGTATTCAGTAGGAATGAGAAGGCATTTTCACGAAAATCCCGAGCCAAGCATGAAGGAATTCAACACTCAAAAGAGAGTTATGGAGGAGCTTCAGGCTATGGGTATAGAGCATTACCCTAGTGGTGGAACCGGAGTAGTTGGAATTATAAAGGGCAAAGGTCCTGGAAAAACAATCGCTCTAAGAGCTGATATGGATGCTTTGGAGGTTCAGGAAGAAAACCCTGTTTCCTACAAGTCCAAGATAGATGGCATGATGCATGCCTGTGGTCATGACGGACATACTGCAAGCCTTTTGACAGCGGCTAAAATGCTGAATGAAATCAAGGATGAGTTCAACGGAACAGTCAAGCTGCTTTTCCAGCCAGGTGAGGAAGTTGCCCAGGGAGCTCTTGCCATGATAAAGGATGGAGCAATGGAGGGAGTAGACGGTATTTTTGGCATCCATATATGGAACGACGTCAACACAGGCTTGATATCCTGTGAGGCGGGTCCAAGAATGGCATCTGCAGGAATGTTCAAGGTCTATATCACAGGAAAGGGCGGCCATGGTGCTATGCCTCACCAGACAGTAGATGCTTCAGTTGTTGCTTCTGCAATCGTAATGAACCTGCAGACTATAGTAAATAGAGAGATAAACCCATCAGATCCTGCAGTTGTAACTGTTGGAATGATAAGGAGCGGCTCCAGATGGAATGTAATTTCCGGAGAAGCTTACATGGAAGGAACCACGAGATGCTACAGCATGGACGTAAACAACGCATTTGAGGGTCAAATAAGAAGAATTGTTGAAATGACTGCTCAAGCTTATAGGGCAGAGGCAAGACTTGAGTATACTCAAATGACTATTCCAACAATAAATGATCCAATGATGTCAGCTATCGCAGCTGAGTCATCGAAAAAGTTAGTTGGAGAAGAGGGTGTCATAACGTTTGAGAAGACCTCAGGCGGAGAAGATTTCGCGTTCTTCTCAGAATATGCTCCATCAGCCTTTGCGTTTGTAGGCTCCAAAAATACTGGCAAGCTTGACAACTACCCACATCACCATCCAAAATTCGATATAGATGAGGATGCACTGGGTGTATCTGCTGGACTATACACACAATTTGCTCTTGACTTCTTAAGCAAGTAAAAATTGCCCTGTCTCCTGAAAAATCAGGAGTCAGGGCATATTTTTTTCTCTAGCTCAGGATATAAAGAAATTATTTCAAATGCAAGCTGCAGCTTTAGCCTTTTTTCGTAGTCGTCCAGGTCAAGTCCCAGGATATCCTTGACTCTTGATAATCTGTAGGTCAAAGTATTTCCGTGGATGTGAAGGATATCCTTGGTACTGCTCCAATTTCCACAGCTTTTGATATATACCTTCAGTGTTTGAAACAGCTCATAACGGGAAGAACCCGGATATTGAGTCAAGGGAGAGAATACCTTGGCTGCAAATTCCTCCAGCTCCCTTTGGTCTGCCTTTAAAAGGAACCTTTTTACTTCGAAATCCTCATAAAAAACGCAATTATCCTTGAGAGTCTCTGAGGGTGCCAGATCAAAAAGCCTGTAGGAGTAGTCATAGGTGGTGCGAAGCTGCTTCCAATCGTCTATTCTTTCGCTGACAACCATAGAAAGCGAGGGGCAATATCTTTGAGAATATCCAAAGTCATTGAAAAATGCTGCTACCTCCTGATGAAATGACAATATATCACTTCGGGAGGGGTTCTTGGTATCATCCAGAAGTATTATGATCATATTACCCTTCAATATCGAAAGACTATTTTTGAACCTCTGAAGTGCCAATCCATTGACTTCCTCATACAGATGCTTGACCAGCTTGTAATTTGAAACCTGTATCGTAGGAAGCTCAAGTCTTATCAAAAGGAGCCTGTGTGGTCTTTCCAGATCAATTTTGTATCTTTTCGAGAATGCATCTATGGAATCCAAGCCGCCTGAATTCATAAGGTTATCGAAAAAATCACCCTTTATTGATTGCTCCAGGTTGAACATTTCGTTTTGCTTGATCATATCCAGTGCGACTACATTGGTGCATTTTTCTATTGCTATCTTGTCAAGCTCCTTGATTTCTTCTGATTTGAGAATAACACCGACCCATCCCATCAGCTCATTTGCTGGAGTTATTGGATAAAGGAGCACCCATGTACCCAAATCATGAGAAAAATGTATACTTTCACCATTCTCAACCATATGATCCAATAAACTTGATTTTTTCTGGCTAAGCTCCTCTCTCGTAACAAGGAAGCTGCCGTAGAAGCTTGTAATAGTATAAAAGGAGTCAATGACGAAAACGTCACACTGAAGAAGCATCGATACCTCACGCACGATATCGTCGATAGTACTCTTCTTGAGTATCATCTCGGTAAATCTGTTATGGAGATAGGTTGAGTACTGATACCTGTTTTTTTCTATCTCCAGCATATCGCTGTAGCTTTTAAGCTCTCTCTGATTTTTAAGCTCCTTGTCGTGGATCTCAGCATTTTTTATAGCAATAGTCGCCTGAACGGATATCAGCTCTGCAAGGTATACGTCGTCCTCGGTCAAGGGATCCTTTCCCACATAATTGTCGAGAACAAACACCCCAACACATTCATCCTCATGGATCAGAGGGCAGCTTATTGAGCTTTGAAGATCATTCATAGGTTTGATGATCTTTTCGTCCAGCATTTTTCTGTTGTCTGGCTCCATAAAGTCCATAAGCTCCATCATTTCGTGATTGCTCTTTAGATGGAGCGTCTCTTTTTTTATAAAAGTAATACCTGTGATCGATTCTCCCGGCTTTAAGGAGATCGACATATCGTTGAAGCCGAAGGAGCATTTCGATTTCAGCAAACCGCTTTCTTTGTCATATAGAAAGATGATTCCAATATCTGCTCGGTCTATTAGCTTCAAAGTCGCCTTCATTAGCTCTTGAAGTATGAAATCAATGTCCTTCGAGGCGTTTAGAAGCTTTGTTGCCTCCAGAATGTTTTGAAGCTCCTGGATCCTTTTTTCGGAATTCTTCAATGGATCCCCTCCAAATCAGATTTTTACCTGGTGATAAACCTTCTTGCCTTTTCTTATCAATATCCTTCCATCCTTGAAATCATCCAGGGTAACCAGCTTTTCTATTGCATCTACCTTTTCCCCGTCTATGGTAACTCCACCCTGCTCAACAAGTCTTCTGCCTTCGCTATTGGTCTTGATCAGTCCAAGCTCTCTCATAAGGTCAAGTATCCCGATCCCCTCTTCAAACAGCTTGGGATCCATGTCTGTAGTTGGGATAGACTCTGAGTCGGCTGAACCTGCAAATAATGATTTTGATGCCTCAAGTGCCTTATCGGCCTCCTCCTTGCCGTGTACCATCTGAGTGACCTCGTAAGCAAGGACCTCCTTAGCCATATTGATCTCTGAATCCTTAAGTGCGCCAAGTCTTCTGACCTCCTCCATAGGAAGGAAGGTAAGCAGTGCAAGGAATTTCTCAACGTCTCTGTCGTCAACATTTCTCAGGTACTGGAATAACTCATATGGAGTAGTCTTTTCCTTGTCAAGCCATATTGTGCCCTTTTCAGTTTTGCCCATCTTAGTCCCTGCAGCTGTTGTCAAAAGCTTAAAGGTCATTCCGAAAGCCTTGTCCTGCTCAAGCTTTCTGACAAGCTCATATCCTCCTATTATATTTGACCACTGGTCACTGCCGCCAAGCTGAAGCTTGCAGTTATGATGCCTGTAAAGATAAAGGAAATCGTAGCTTTGCATCAGCATATAGCCAAACTCAAAGAACGTGAGGCCTTGCTCAAGTCTGTTCTTGTAGCAGTCAAATGTCAGCATTCTGTTTACTGAGAAATGAACGCCGATCTCACGCATGAAGTTAACGAAGTTCAGGTCCATCAACCAATCGGCGTTATTGACCATGATCGCCCTGTCGTCGTCGAAGTCCAGGAATCTCTTGAACTGAGCCTTGAAGCACTCAGCATTGTGATCTATTATCTCCCTGGTCAAGACCCTTCTCATGTCTGATTTACCCGAAGGATCACCAATCATAGTAGTACCGCCTCCAAGGAGAGCAATAGGCTTATGACCGGCTCTCTGCATATGCATCATGACCATTATCTGTAAAAAATGGCCAAGGGTGAGACTGTCTGCAGTTGCATCAAAGCCGATGTAAAATGCAACTGATTCCTTCTCGAGAAGCTCCCTTAAGTCCTCCTCGTGTGTTACCTGATCGATGTAACCTCTCTCATTTAATACGTCAAAAACATTTGCCATAGAAAAACCTCCTGAAAAAAAATAAGGGCCTTCTTATCCATAAGGACGAGAAAACCCGTGGTACCACCTTAATTCGCAAAAAAGCCTCACGTCACGTAAGGTGTGACCTTCCCTAAAAACTCAGGATCGTAATTCAGTGTCGTGCTCTGCTGATTTTCCACCATCCTCAGCTCTCTTTGAAAACATATCCGACTACCTACTTGCTCCGTCATCGTCAATATAAAGTTAACCTCATATTAATACAAGCAGATAGCATTGTCAAGAAGCTAATGTCCCAATGATCACTCAGTTACTGCTATTGCGGCTGAATTCTCCCACAGGCCGTGGATATTACAATAGCTTGATGCGATAATAGAGCCGGAAGCTGGAACCTTGAATCTTACTACTCCATAAGGACTTGTGAGAATTTCAGACTCGCCATGAGCAGCGAAGGTGAGAGTAGCAATCTCGATCGGGAACTTACCCTCGTCAGCCTTAAAGTATACCTTGATCCAGGCTATGTAGTGCTCAAATGTATTTGGATGAGGTATCTCCTCGCCAACCAGAACCTTTACCTCTATCTCTTCTCCCTTTTTAGCTGCCTCAGGTGCATGTATGACTGGAACGTGCTTTTCTCCCTTCCAATCTCCACTTTGATACATTGTACTTAATTTCATATTTCATTCCTCCTTGATCATTTTGTAACTATATACCCCTTGGAGACTCAGTTATCACAAATAATTGGCGATATACTAGATTACTGGAACCTCTTTCTTTGTCGGACTGATTAGAAACACTAAAACTTGAGTATATTTAGGAGAGAGAGGAGCGTTGCTTATGAGAGATATAGACTTAATTGCCACCACTACCTTTGGGCTGGAGGCTGTTGCAAAAAGAGAGCTTGAGGCACTGGGTTTTGAGGATATGAAGGTTGAAAACGGAAGGATAGATTTTAAAGGCAGCATCGAGGATATAGTTAGAACTAACCTGTGGCTTAGAACTGTGGACAGGGTCCTTATCAAGCTGGCTGAATTCAAGGCTATGAGCTTTGAAGAGCTCTTTCAGGGTACTAAGGCTGTCAACTGGGCAGGATGGATACCAGAGAACGGTGCCTTTATTGTAGAGGGAAAGAGTCTGAATTCAAAGCTTTACAGTATCTCTGACAGCCAGAGTATAGTAGAGAAGGCTATCGTAGAAAAGCTTAAGGAAACATACCCCATAGATTGGTTCTCTAAGTCTGGAGAAAGGTATAGGATAGAGGTATCTATCCTAAAGGATATTGCGACCATAACCCTGGACACCTCAGGCGATGGACTGCATAAGAGAGGCTACAGGGACAGAGCTGGCGATGCTCCAATCAAGGAGACCTTGGCAGCTGCAATGATAATGCTCAGCTACTGGAACAAGGACAGGGTCCTGCTTGATCCATTCTGTGGCTCTGGTACTATACTGATAGAGGCAGCTATGATAGGCAGAAACATGGCTCCAGGTCTTGACAGGACCTTTGACGCAGAGAAATGGGAAAAGATACCTGCGGAAGTGTGGAGTAACGAGAGAGTCAAGGCAAGAGGTGCCATAGATTTCAGCTCACAGCTGAAGCTTTTAGGCAGCGATACAGATAAGAGATCGATTCTGAGAGCCAGGGACAACGCAGCAAATCTTGGTCTTGAGGATGATATAGCATTTTTCATGAAGGACATGAGAGATGTTGATCTAAATGAAGATTATGGGGTAGTGATCACTAATCCGCCATATGGCGAAAGAATGGGGGAAAAGGAGGAGGTAAGGAAGCTTTATACTGATTTTGGGAGCAAATTCAGGCCTCTGGAAACCTGGTCAGTGTACGTGATCACCTCAAACGAGGAATTTGAAAGCCTTTACGGTAAGAAGGCAGATAGGAAAAGGAAGCTATATAATGGCCGGATAAAGGTTGATTACTATCAATTCTATGGGCCGAGACCAAAATAGGAGGAATAGAGATATGGGAATCTATACAAAGACAGGAGACAAGGGTACGACCTCACTATTCGATAACAAGAGGGTAACCAAGGATGATATCAGGGTCGAAAGCTATGGTACAGTAGACGAGCTGGGGTCTTTTTTAGGCTTGGCTAAGAACTTTGTAAAAGAGCCTGAGATGAAGGAGCAGATCTTCACTATCCAAAATAAGCTTTTTACAGTAGCTACGAATTTAGCGACAGAGGATCCGTCAAAGGTAATGCATAAGATCAAGGAGGAAGATATAAAGTATTTAGAGGGGATAATTGATCTGTACATGGGAAGATTAAATGATCCCACAGGCTTCATAGTTCCCGGGTCAAGTCCTGAGTCAGGCTATCTTCATGTTGCCAGAACCGTGTGCAGGCGGGCTGAGAGAAGGATAGTCAGCCTCACGGGAGTTGCCGAAGTGGATCCTTTGGTTGTGAAATATGTAAACAGGCTATCAGACGCGATATACGCAATGGCAAGATATTCTGAGGATCAGCAAAGCTCGGTCAAGTATCAATGAACCTTTACAACTGAATCTGTCACAAAAGAAGCCTGAATTTTGTAAAACACACAATTATAATGTGGAAATATCCCTGACTATGGTATACAATTATGGTAATCACCGTTTGACCGGTATTGGGCAAAAGAATAGTTAATTCTTTATCAAATCGCCCTGTTTGGAGTGATAGACATGATTGATGGAAGAAAAACCATAGATAAAGGGATGGATTACATCGAGTATGGAATCCTGAACTACCATGTCCTGGAGGGTATGGCAGATTGGGTTCGAGTGGTTGACCTTAAGGGTAAGGTCATTTTTGCCAACAGCTCGATGAAGAAGGCTCTGGGCGACGACATAGTCGGCAGGGAATGCTATAAATCCTATTGTAAGGATGAAAGGTGTACCTTCTGCATAACAAATAGAAGTATTGCTACAGGTGAGACAGTACAGAAAGAAGAGATAATCAACGGACAGTATTATTCAGTTAAAAGCTCTCCTGTCAAGGACAGCAGCGGAAAAATAAATGCAGCAGTCGAGGTATTCAGAAACGTTACCCGGGAGAGAAAGCTGGAGCTGGAGCTTATAGAGAGAAACAAGAAAATCAGCAAGGACCTTCATTTTGCAAGAAGGATACAGGAAAAGGTGCTTCCGAAGAGGGGCTCCATTGACAATATCACTGTAGATTACATCTACAAGGCATCAGAAATGCTGAGCGGTGATATGTTCGATATTTTCCACATAGACGAAAACACGCTTGGAGTATATATCTGCGACGTTGCCGGTCATGGTATAGCAGCCTCTATGATGACGATGTTCATCAAAGAGACCATGAGGAGCATCAAGGATGAGATCAGAAATCCGTCCGAAGCACTGGAGGAGCTCCACAGAAGGTTCACAACACTTGACCTGGAGGCTGATAAATACTTTACGATTTTCTATGGCATATATGACAAAGAGAAGCATAAGCTGATATATTCCAATGCAGGTCACAACTGCTACCCAATTAAATTCAACTCGAGCCAGGTTGAACCTTTGAAAATCAAAGGATATCCTATAACGATGCTGTTTGGGGAGGTCACCTATAAGGAGAAGGAAGTATCCCTGGAAAAGGGGGACAAGGTTCTTCTTTATACTGATGGGATCACAGAGGCAAGAGATCATAATGACGTTCAGTTTGGAATCGAGGGAGTACTGGAAACAGTTAGAAAGAATCCCGACAACATGCTAAAGGAAATAGAGGATAAATTCATTATCCACAGCTGGGGTGAGCAAAATGATGATTATGCTCTGGTACTGCTGGAGGTAGTTGAATAGTAGATTAACCCGGAATTGTATTCTGGGTTATATTTTTAGACAGGAGGGATACTGTGTTTATTGAATTCGATTACTCAAAGGGCTTCATCAAGGAACACGAGATCGAAATAATCAAACCTCAGGTAAAGCTTGCTCACCAGCTTCTACATGACAGAAAGGGACCTGGAAGCGAATTCACAGGGTGGCTCGATTGGACAGAAACCATCGACAGAACAGAGCTTGAAAGGATAAAGGTCACAGCAGAGCGTATAAGACAAAATGCAGATATTCTTCTGGTAATAGGTATAGGAGGCTCCTATCTTGGTGCCAGAGCAGCTATGGAGGCTTTGACTCACAGCTTCCATAATCTTCTGAGTAAAAGTCAGAGAAATGCGCCTCAGTTGATTTTTGTAGGCAATAACATGTCCTCAAAATACTTCACAGATCTGATGGATATACTGGATGACCATGAAATATACATAAACGTCATCTCAAAATCCGGAACGACTACCGAGCCGGCAGTTGCATTCAGACATTTCAAGAGCTACATGGAGAAAAGATATGGTGCAGAAGAAGCCTCAAAGAGGATAGCAGCAACAACGGATAAAGTCAGGGGAGCATTGAAGACCCTTGCAGACAAGGAAGGCTATGAGACGTTCACAATACCAGATGATATAGGCGGAAGGTATTCAGTAATGACTGCAGTCGGGCTGCTGCCATTGGCAGCCTTGGGGATAGATATAGAGAGAATGCTTGATGGAGTCCATGCTGCTGCAATTGAATACAGCAACCCCAATCTTGATGAAAATAATTGCTATCAATATGCTGCAGCTCGACAGATCCTAAACAGGAAGGGTAAGTCAATAGAGATACTGGCAAGCTACGAGCCCTCTCTCCAATATCTTGGTGAGTGGTGGAAGCAGCTCTACGGAGAGTCTGAGGGCAAGGACGGCAAGGGTATATTCCCAGCCAGCGTCAGCTTCACTGCTGATCTTCATTCTATGGGTCAGTTGATCCAGGACGGAGCAAGGAATATTTTTGAGACTACAGTTGTCGTCGATAGCCACGAAAGGGATATAATTATAAAGGGTGAAGAGGATGACCTGGACGGACTGAATTACCTTCAGGGAAAAACCATAGGGCACGTAAATAGAAAAGCCTACGAGGGAACCGTTTTGGCTCACCTTGAGGGCGATGTCCCCAATCTTGCCATAACCATACCAAAGCTTGATGAGTATTGCTTCGGAAAGCTCATATACTTTTTTGAAAAGGCATGCGCAATTTCAGGATATATCCAGGGAGTAAATCCATTTGACCAACCTGGAGTAGAGCAGTACAAGAGGAACATGTTCAGACTTTTGGGTAAATCAGGGTACTGATCACAGAGCAAACAGATATTGCCAATTTCAAGCTATTGTTATAATATAGTCAATGGGAGGGATGGAAATGAATCATGAGCACTTGAAGATAAGTAAAAGTGGCAGTATTGCAACTCTTTCGATCAATAGGCCTGAGGCGCTTAATGCTCTTAATTCAGAGCTTTTAGCAGAGCTTAAAGAAGCCATTGATTCGATATCTTCAGATGGATCTGTCCATGTACTTGTATTGACAGGTGAGGGTAGAGCGTTTGTAGCGGGAGCTGACATAGCAGAGATGAAGGGAATGACTCCAGAGGAAGCAAGAAGCTTTGCCAAGCTTGGTTTGGAGGTATTCAGAGCTATCGAGCTTATGGATAAGCCCACGATAGCTGCAGTAAACGGCTTTGCTTTAGGTGGAGGCTGTGAGCTGGCGATGTCCTGCGACATCAGGATTGCTTCAAGCAAGGCAAAATTCGGGCAACCAGAGGTAGGTCTGGGGGTAACGCCAGGCTTCGGAGGAACCAATCGTCTTTCCAGACTGGTAGGTCCTGCCAAGGCAAAGGAGTTAATATTTACCGGTGATGTTATCGATGCAAACGAAGCATCAAGACTGGGGCTTGTAAACTCAGTGACTGAGCCGGAGGAGCTGATGGAAAGAGCTTTGGAGCTAGCCCAAAAGATAGCAGAAAAGGGTCAGCTTGCGGTAAGATATTCAAAGCAAGCCATAAATCGCAGCTTCGAGGTTGATATAGAAACTGGAATGGAGATCGAAAGAAATCTTTTCAGTCTATGCTTCGCAACCTATGATCAGAAGGAAGGAATGGAAGCATTCCTAAATAAAAGAAAGCCTGAATTCAAGGTAAAATAACGGAGGTGCAAATATGAAGAAGGTAAGCATACTAGGCAGAGGCACTATGGCATTGGGGATAGTCCAGATTTTTGCCGAGAAGGATTTCGACGTCAACGTCTGGGTCAGATCAATAGATGAAAACAATCCAAGGGGAAGTGTGGCACCAATAGTCAAGACTCTTGAGAAGCTGGTTGCAAAAGAGAAGATTACAACTGAGCAAATGGAAAAGACTCTTTCCAATATTACGATCACAACCAATCTGGATGACGTAGCTGACAGCGACCTTGTCATCGAGGCAATATCAGAGGATATGCAGGTCAAAAAAGAAACCTTTAAGAAGCTGGATGACCTTTGTAAGGAGAGCACCATACTTGCAACCAACACATCCTCTCTATCAATAACAGAGATAGCAAATTCAACAAGCAGACCTGATAAGGTTATCGGAATGCACTTTTTCAACCCAGTTCCATTGATGAAGCTGGTTGAGGTAATCAAGGGACTTGCAACCTCTGACGAGACCAAGGATGCTATAGTTGAGCTTGCAAAATCACTTGGCAAGACTCCTGTTGAAGTAGCCGAGGCTCCCGGATTTGTCGTAAACAGGATACTTATCCCTATGATAAACGAAGCAGTTGGAATCCTTGCAGATGGAGTTGCAACAGCAGAAGACATCGACGAAGCAATGAAGCTTGGTGCGAACCACCCTATAGGACCATTGGCTTTGGGAGATCTTGTTGGTCTTGACGTATGCCTTGCAATAATGGACGTACTTTACAATGAGTACCAGGATCCAAAATATAGGGCACATCCTCTGTTAAGAAAGATGGTAAGGGCAAATCTTCTGGGAAGAAAGACCAAAAAGGGCTTCTTCGTATATTAATAGATAAAAAAATTAACCCCCGATTCGGGGGTTAAATTGCTTTTTGACTGCTCGTGTCAAATCTATTCAAAAGATTAGTACCTACCTGATATATGTTTCCTGCACCCATAGTTATGACTGTATCATGATTTGTGGCTTCATTAAGGATATACTCCTCGATCTCGTCGAAGGAGCCAAGGTAAACAGCATCATAACCCCTCATTTTTATCAGCTCAGCCAGATCTCTCGAGTGGATCTCACCATTATCAAGCTCTCTGGCGGCATATATGTCAGCGATCACTATTCTGTCAGCTTCCGAGAAGGCTTCTGAGAAGCTGTCCAGTAGGATTTTAGTCCTCGTGAAGGTATGTGGCTGAAAAATGCAAAACACCTTTTCTTTGGTGGAGTTTCTTACAGCATTCAAAGAAGCCTTGATCTCAGTTGGGTGATGGGCATAATCATCGATGACTCTTATATTTCCCATAAATCCCTTAAGCTCCAGTCTCCTGTGTACTCCACCGTAGGAAGCTATCTTCTCCAAAACCAGCTCCTTGTCGATCCCGATGGAATACGAAGCAGCAATCGCCGCAAGTGAATTATAAACATTATGCTTGCCCATAACGCTAAGTCTCAGGTTCCTCTCATGGCTTCCCCTGACAAAAAGGTCAAAGGAAGGATAACCGACAGAATCAAAGGAAATATTCTTTGCCATAAAATCAGCATCCTGATCGATCCCTATGGTCACAACAGTCGCTCTGCACTTCTTAGATAATGATTTTACATGCTCATCGTCAGTATTTGCTACCAGGATATCATTTTCAGTTAGATTGTCGACAAATTCCCTGAAGGTTTCAGTTATATGGTCGATGCTTTTGAAAAAGTCGAGATGGTCCTCGTCAATATTCAGTACTATCGCCATAGAAGGGTGGTACTTAAGTATATTCGCCTTGTATTCACATGCCTCGGTAAGCAGGAATTCATTCGTCCCAAGCTTTACGTTTCCGCCTATTGAGTCAAGCTCTCCTCCAAGAAGGATCGTAGGATTCAACTCCTCGTTGTTTATTATAGTTGCTATCATACTGGTAGTTGTCGTTTTTCCGTGTGTTCCAGATACAGCTATGGAATTTTTGTAATTCTTCATTAAGGAACCAAGAAACGATGCCCTATCGACGACAGCAGCACCTGAAGACCTTGCTGCAATCAGCTCGATGTTGTCGGGAGCGATAGCGTCGGTGTATATTATAAGATCAGCATCCCCAATATTGTCAGGAGAATGCCCTATATATATTACTGCCCCCAGATCTCTCAGATGCCTTACAATATGGCTGTCTGAGTTATCAGTACCAGAGACATGAAAACCCTTGCTAAGTAATATCTCTGCCATTCCACTCATGCTAATGCCGCCTATGCCTATAAAATGTACATTGTTATAGGATTTGGCATCAATATCAAATTCAAACATTTATTTTCCCCCTGAATCAGTTTCGGTTTTATAGTAGCATTAACGAGACTTTCTCAGCCCAGTCCACGTCATTGAATGATTATATCATACCAAATATAATATTAAAGAACAAATTTCTAAGTAGAAAACAAAAAAACCAATAAAAATTTATAATTTTCAAAAAAAAAGAAGGATTTTTGAAAAAAATGTAGAATAAATATAGTAAATGCAATTAATGCGTCGGGGAAGGTGGTGAGACAATGAAGATTACTGACGTAAGGGTAAGGAAGGTTACTGAGGAAGGCAAGATGAAGGCAATAGTATCAGTTACGTTTGACGACGAATTCGTCGTACATGACATTAAGGTCATAGAGGGACAAAACGGACTATTTATTGCCATGCCTAGCAGGAAGATGGCAGATGGTGAATTTAGAGACATCGCTCACCCAATTAATGCCACCACAAGGCAAAAGATACAAGAAGCCGTCTTTTCAGAGTACGAGAAGTCGCTGACAGTAGAGTAAAAGGGCCCAATGGGCTCTTTTGCTTTATAAGGGATTTTTTGTTTAAAATATTGGTAATTTGGGGTGGACTTATAGGTTAAATGGGTTAAAATATTATAGAGGCATTAAAAAAAGAGGTGTATATATCATATGAAAATAAGCATCGTATTGGCTGCAGGCGAAGGTACAAGGATGAGATCCGATCGTGCCAAGGTCATGCACAAGGTTTGTGGAAAGCCAATGCTGGATCATGTGCTGAAGGCATCAGCCAAATCAGGCATTGAGAAGAATATCGTGGTGATAGGACACAGGAAGGAAGATGTCCTTAACGGATCAACAGGAGAGGACATTCTATTCGTAGAGCAGCCGATGCATGAGGGAGCCCCTTATGGGACCGGCTTCGCAGTAATGCAGGCACTCCCCCACATAGAGGATGATTGCACAGTAGTAGTTCTATGCGGAGATACGCCGCTTATAAAGCATGAAACCCTTAAGGATCTGATGGAGCATCACGAGGCAGACGACAACTCCGCAACCGTATTGACGACTCTGATGGAAGATCCTGCTGGTTATGGGAGGATAGTCAGAAGAGCTGATGGAACTCTTTTGGAGATAGTCGAGCAAAAGGATGCATCTCCGGAACAAAGGCTTATCAAAGAGATCAACTCGGGGATATATTGCTTCAGGGCTTCCTCACTAAAGGAAGGCTTGGAAGGAATAGGAAACGACAACAGCCAGGGAGAATACTACCTGACTGATGTAATAGGGATCCTTAATAAAAGGGGCGAAAGAGTTGGAGCACTTGAGGCTAAGGATCCAACAGAAATCATGGGGGTAAACTCTAGAGTCCAGCTGGCTGATGCAGAAAGGATCATGAGAAACAGGATCAATAGCCACCATATGATGAATGGAGTAACTCTGATCGACCCGGACACGACCTATATAGATGAAGGTATCCAGATCGGCAGGGATACGATAATTTCTCCGGGGGCTGTTTTACAGGGAGCTACAGCTATTGGGAATGATTGCCTGATCATTGGGAACACAAGGATCAGAGACAGCAGGATCGGCGACAGGGTCGAGATAGATTCTTCGCTAATAGAGGAAAGCACAGTTGGCGGAGGTACACATATTGGCCCATATGCTCATCTCAGACCGAAGAGCGTCCTGGGAGCAAATGTAAAGATCGGCAACTTCGTAGAGGTAAAAAATGCAAACATATCAGACGGATCAAAGGCAAGTCATCTCTCCTATGTGGGTGATGCAGATGTAGGAAAAGAAGTAAATATTGGCTGCGGGGTAGTTTTCGTAAACTATAATGGAGTTTCCAAGTCCAGATCGATAGTAAGGGATCATGCCTTCGTTGGAAGCAACTCCAATCTTGTTGCTCCTGTAGAGGTAAAGGAATGGGGTTATGTGGCTGCAGGCTCTACTATAACTGACGATGTTGGAGAGGGTGAGCTTTCAATAGCTAGAGCAAGACAGGTCAATAAAGAAGGCTGGGTCGAGAAAAAAGGCTTCAAAAAACACAAATAGGAGGAAGTAAAATGAACCTTTGTCTGGGAGGAGTAAAGGTATTCACCGGAAACGCCAACAGAGATTTAGTTAAAAAGATTTGCACTGAGCTGGGTATCAAGCTTGGGAGCTGCGATGTAACTCACTTCAGTGATGGAGAGATAAACGTTAATATCGGGGAGACGGTAAGAGGCTGTGATGTGTACATAATTCAGCCTACAAATTCTCCTGTAAATGACAATCTTATGGAGCTTTTGATCCTCATAGATGCAGTAAAGAGAGCTTCTGCAGGAAGGATCAATGCAGTTATCCCTTATTATGGCTATGCAAGACAGGACAGAAAAACTAAAGCAAGAGAACCCATAACAGCTAAGCTGGTAGCAAACCTTATAACAACAGCCGGAGCTGACAGAGTCGTTTCAATGGACCTGCATGCAGGGCAGATACAAGGATATTTTGACATTCCGGTCGACCACCTTTCATCAATACCATTGCTTGCAAATTATTTCAGAAGCATAGTGGACGAGGAAACTGTTATTGTATCCCCAGATTTGGGTGGAGTTACGAGAGCAAGAACCTTTGCCAACATACTTGATCTTCCGATTGCTATAATCGAAAAGAGAAGACCAAAAGCAAATGTCTCAGAGGTAATGAATGTAATAGGTGAAATAGAGGGCAAGAACGTAATACTTGTGGATGATATAATCGATACTGCAGGCACCATAGTAAAGGCAGCAAGCGTACTGAAGAGCTTCGGAGCCAAAAAAGTATACGGCTGCGCCACACATGGAGTTTTATCCGGACCGGCACTGGACAGGATCCACAACTCTGAGCTTGAGAAATTTGTTATTACAGATACCATTCCATTGTCTGACGAGGCAAAGATAGACAAGATCGAGGTAGTCAGTGTTGCTCCACTTTTCGCGGAGGCTATCAAGAGGATAAATTCCAACGAATCTGTAAGTATAATATTCGAATGATCAGGCATTGGGAGATGGTCAAGTGTTTTTGATAGTGGGTCTTGGTAACCCCGGAAAAGAGTATGATAAAACCAGACATAATGTCGGTTACGATGTGGTAGACAGACTTTCAGAGGTCAACAGGATAAAGGTTGACAGGATAAAGTTCAAAGCCCTCACTGGCGAGGGAACCATAGCCGGTAAAAGAGTCATTCTGATGAAACCGCTGACTTATATGAACAACAGCGGTATAGCTGTCAGAGAGGCAATGGAATACTATAAGCTGAATATTGAGGAACTCCTGGTAATAGTAGATGACATAGACATCGAGTTTGGATCGACCCGTATAAGGAAAAAAGGAAGTGCAGGCTCACACAATGGCATGAAGTCACTGATCCTCCACCTAAAGCGGGATGACTTCACAAGGATCAAGCTAGGGATAGGAAGGAAGCCTCCCGAGTGGGACCTGGCAGATTTTGTTCTAAGCAGGTTTTCACAGGAAGAAAGAAAAGAAGTAGATAAAATGGTAATAAAAGCTGCAGAGGCAATTGGATCGATTCTGGAGTACGGGATCGATACGGCCATGAACAGCTTCAACATAAAAAATACAGCCCAGGATTAAACCTGGGCTTGCGGCGTTATGGAAGAGGTACAGGAATGAAGGATTTTTTACTTGATTCAATGCTTCATCTTAAGTCCTACGGAAGTATGCTGAAGGACATTGATGACAGGACAACACCAATAGCAGTCCATGGGCTCATGGAGGAAAACCTCGGGCATTTTTCTGCTGCCCTGAATCTTCACTCAGGAAGACAGCTTTTGCTGGTTACCTATGATGAACTGAGGAGCAGACAGCTTTACGAAGATATAAAAAGCATTTCAGGCGATAGAAAGACTGTCCATTTCCCCAGGAAGGAGCTCCTTTTTTACGACATCGATGCCCACAGTCACGAACGAAACCATCAGAGACTAAAAGTCTTATCAAGGATGCTGGAGGAGAAGGACATCATTATAGTAACCTCCATAGAAGCAATATCAGACAGAATCCTTTCAAAAAACTCACTTGAAGCACATCGACTCAGTTTTTCTCTTGGCGGAGAGTACCTTCTTGATGAGTTGACAGAGAAATTGATATTATCAGGTTATGAGAGAGTCAGCATGGTCGAAGCCCAGGGTCAGTTCAGTATAAGGGGTGGCATACTTGACGTCTTCTCTCCAGACATGGATAATCCTGTCAGGATCGAATTCTTCGACACCATGGTGGACTCCATCAGAAGCTTTGACTTTAGAACGCAAAGGTCGCTTGAGGTGCTTGAGAAGATCACAGTTTATCCATCGAGGGATATTCTGCTTCCAAAGGAGAGCTCTACTGTTTCAGAATCCTTAACAAGGGACCTGGCGGCATATGTTAAGTCGTCCTCCGACAAAACATCAAGGGACCTGGCTCAGGAAAAATTCGGCAAGTATATTGAGCTTTTAAAACAAGGAATTCACATACCAAATAGAGATCTGCTTCTTCCATACCTTGGAACAGAGCTGGTATCCGACCTGCTTGACCATCTTGAGAGGAATGCAGTCATCCTTCTTGACGAGCCAAGAAGGATAAGAGAATCAAAGCTCTCTCTGGAGAACAGCTTCGACAACTGGGCTTCAGAGCTTTTCCAGGCGGGCGAGATCCTAAGAGCTCACTTTAACTCGAAGACAAGACTTGATGACTTTATTGAAAAATCAAAAGGATTTATATGCCTTACAAGCGCAGCCTTTCTTAAACAGGACCAGGATTTCCCTCCAAAGGCTATACATCAGCTGGCAGGAAGACAAATGACCGTATATCACGGCAAGCTGGATATCCTCAAGGAGGATCTGGAGAGATTCAAATACAAGGGATACAAGACAATAATACTTTCCGGTACGGAGGGAAGGGGAAAAAGGCTTAAGGATATGCTGGACAAGCTTGGTACCTCGTCAGAGTACCATGAGTCCAGAGCTGCTGAGATCAAAAGCGGCCAGCTGTTCATAACACCTGGATCGCTAAATACAGGCTTTGAATATGAAGGGGTAAAGCTTGCAGTAATAAGTGACACAGATATATTCGGAAGCGGTAGAAAACGAACTAAAAAGAAGAGATCCAAGCCTCTTGCCAAGGAATCCTCTCTAAGCTTCGGTGATCTTAAAGAGGGAGATTTTGTAGTACATGAAAATTATGGAATAGGGCAGTACCTTGGAGTTCAACAACTTACTGTCCAGGGGATAAAGAAGGATTACCTTCACATACAATACAAGGGAAATGACAGACTATACCTGCCTATCGACCAGATGGGGATGATCCAGAAGTATATAGGCTCTGATTCCATAAAGCCAAAGATAAATAAGCTCAGTGGTGGAGAATGGTCAAAGACCCGTTCTAAGACAAAGAGGGCGATCGAGGACATGGCACAGGACCTTCTTGAACTCTACGCCAAGCGGGAAAAGCTAAAAGGCTTCAGCTTCTCTGAAGACTCCACCTGGCAAAGAGAGTTTGAGGACATGTTCCCATACGATGAAACACCTGGTCAGCTCCATTCAACAGAGGAGATCAAGAAGGACATGGAAACTCCAAAGCCTATGGACAGGCTTCTTTGTGGTGACGTAGGCTACGGGAAGACAGAGGTTGCACTCAGAGCAGCCTTCAAAGCTATTATGGACGGTAAGCAGGTAGCAATACTGGTCCCTACGACCATTCTTGCCCAGCAGCACTACAATACACTTATAGAAAGGTTCGGCACATTCCCGGTCAAAATAGCTATGCTGAGTAGATTTAGATCTCCAAAGGAACAGAAGGAGAATATAAAGCTCCTCAAAAAGGGAATGATAGATGTAGTGGTAGGAACTCACCGACTCCTGTCCAAGGACGTGGAGTTCAAGGATCTGGGTCTTCTAATAGTTGACGAGGAGCAGCGATTTGGAGTCAAGCACAAGGAGAGCCTGAAGAGACTCAAGGAGACAGTTGATGTTTTGACCCTTACGGCTACTCCTATCCCGAGAACCCTGCACATGTCTCTTGTAGGGATAAGAGATATGTCAGTAATAGAAGATCCGCCTGAGGAAAGATATCCAATACAGACCTACGTAACAGAGCACAACAAGTCTCTCATCAGGGAGGCAGTAATCAAGGAGATATCGAGAGGAGGACAGGTCTATTACGTCTATAACAGAGTTGAGACGATAGACAAGATATCCTCAGAACTCCAGCAGCTCATACCAGAAGCTGTATTTGCCGTTGGACACGGACAAATGGCTGAGCGTGAGCTTGAAAACGTAATGATGGACTTTATGAACCAGGAAACTGACGTGTTAATATGCACTACTATTATAGAGACAGGGCTTGATATCCCTAATGTGAACACAATAATTATTCACGATGCAGATAAAATGGGACTATCCCAGCTTTATCAGCTAAGAGGAAGGGTTGGCAGGTCCAACAGGATAGCCTATGCCTACTTTACCTATGAGAGAGACAAGGTGTTGAGCGAGGTAGCTGAAAAAAGACTAAGAGCTATAAAGGAATTCACCGAATTTGGATCGGGCTTCAAGATAGCAATGAGAGATCTTGAGATAAGAGGGGCTGGAAATCTCCTTGGCATGGAGCAGCATGGCCACATAGAGTCTATCGGCTATGATCTTTATGTAAAATACCTGGGTGAGGCTGTGAGAAGGTTGAAGGGTGAGGTAGTTGAGGAAAGGATCGATACTACCGTAGACATCAAGATTGACGGCTTCATAAGCGACAGATATATTGAGGATGAGGATCAAAAGATCGAGATATACAAAAAAATCTCATCTGTGGAGAGCATGGATGACTATAGAGAGCTTATTGATGAGCTTATTGACCGCTTTGGAGATCTTCCCAAGCCAGTTGAAAACCTTATGAATATATCGTATATACGGGCTCTGGCAAGTAAAAACGGAATAAAAAACATACTTCAGCTGCGAGAAAGGATCAGGCTGGACTTCGTCAGTCCAGATTGGATGAGACCAGAGCTTATAAACCAGCTGTCAGGGAAATATGGTAAGGAGATGGAGTTCGACCTGTCCACAGAGCCGGGAATAACTGTTGTGACTAAGGGGGAACCGGTAAACAGGCTGAAGGATTTAGTAGAGACCATTGACAATTTCAGCAGGCAGTAATATATTCATAGTTGGTTTTTAGAAAGGATAGTGATTTTTTTGAATAGAAGTATTAGAGCAGTATTGTCGGTTGTGTTTTTAGCGCTCCTTCTAGCAGGGTGTCAGACTGTAAAGGAGGGTATAATTGCTGAGGTAAATGGAATTGAGATCACTCAGGAGGAGTTCGACATCGAATTTCAGGTAAATAAGTCAAGATTCGAGAGACAGTTTGGTGATGATGCATTGTCTCAGGTTGGAATGGATGGGAAGACCTTGGGAGAGACCCTAAGCGAGAATATACTTGAAAATTTGATAATCCAGAAGCTTATTGAAGCTGACTCAGAAAAAAACGGCATAACTGTAACTGATGAAGAGATTGCCGCAAGCATAGCCTCGATCAGCGATGAGCTTGGTGGAGAACAGGCTTTTCAGGATTTCCTGGATTCAAACAGCTTCGATCTGGCTTATTTCAAAAAGTACGAGGGGGAGCAGCTCATAGTTGGCAAGCATAGAGAGCTTGTTCTCTCAGGCATTCAAATCACTGAGGAGCAGGCAAGGGATTACTATTCTCAGAAAAGCGACAGTCTGATCGAGGTCAAAGCAAGCCATATCCTGTTGGCAACGGAGGAGGACGCAGCAAGGGTGCTGCAAAGACTTCAGAACGGCGAGGATTTTGCATCAGTCGCAATGCTTGAGTCCCTGGACAGTGAGTCTGCGATCAAAGGTGGAGAGCTTGGCTACTTCCCAAGAGGATACTATTCCATCTCCGAATTCGAGGAGCAGGCATTCGCGATTGAAGAGGGAGAAATGAGCGGTGTAGTAAGGACTGAGGTAGGCTATCATATCATTCTTGTCCAGGACAGGCTGGACACCTATGAAGAGCTGTCAGAAAAGGTATTTGATACAATAAGGGAAGAAAGCTATTATGGATATATAGAGAAGCTTAGGGCAGAGGCTGAGGTTAGCAAATATACCGCAGAATAGACCTAAGGCATCAGGAGGAGCAAGAATGACGAAAAGTCAAAACTATTTGAGAGGTGCAGCTATCCTGGGGATCGCAGGCATCATAGTTAAAATATTGGGAGCCGTATATAGAATACCGCTGTCCAATATCATAAAGGATGAAGGGATAGGCTATTACCAGACTGCATATCCCATATATGTACTGCTGCTGACCATCTCGACTGCTGGGATACCGGTGGCTATAGCTAAACTGGTTTCAGAAAAACGAGCGCTAGGTGATTATCGGAATGCCCACAAGGTATTCAAGGTCTCCCTGGTAGGCTTGGTTGCGCTTGGAATACTGACCTCGCTGACAGTTGCCCTCGGAGCTGGAAGGATCGTCGAGTCCATCGGAAATCCAAATGCTTATTATGCCCTTCTTGCATTGGCACCGGCACTTTTGTTCGTACCTATAATGGCTGCCTTCAGAGGATTTTTCCAGGGAAGTCAGACAATGTTTCCTACCGCACTGTCTCAGGTTCTGGAGCAGCTGTTCAGAGTTGTTACAGGCTTGGGTCTTACAGTGATCCTATTGGACAAAGGACTCCCGGTAGCAGCAGGCGGCGCGTCCTTTGGAGGGTCGATGGGAGCGATCATTGGTGCCGTAACTATCATGATCGTTTATATGAGAAGGCGCAGCTCGATAAAGGATGAGATGGCAAAAACCTCCATAGGAGAGGATTACCCGGTCAAAAAGATAATTAAGGATCTACTTCTTATTGCCGTGCCGATAACTATCGGCTCTGCAATAGCGCCAGTAATGAATACCATAGATGCTGCACTTGTATTCAGAAGACTTCAGGACATAGGCTACACGTCTAAAACAGCCAACGACCTCTACGGTCAGCTGACAGGTATGGCGCAAACGCTGGTCAACCTGCCACAGGTTTTTTCGATCGCTATATCAATGAGTCTGGTACCGG
The DNA here is from genome assembly GCA_964533235.1 of uncultured Gudongella sp. Taxonomy (GTDB): domain Bacteria; phylum Bacillota; class Clostridia; order Tissierellales; family Tissierellaceae; genus Gudongella. The sequence continues at coordinate 24,561 of CAZHLQ010000394.1, forward strand.
CAATATCTATGGCCAGTGCCAAGAAGGCAAGAGAAGAGCTAGGCGGCCTTATTTCATCAGGGATCAGGATGACTCTCCTCATAGGACTTCCAGCTGCTCTTGGCATGTTTGTATTGGCAAAGCCAATAATCGCACTGTTGTACTTCAACAATGAACCCTCTGTAATCGCAAGCACAGGAGATATATTGACATATCTTTCCCTTGGCGTAGTATTTCTGACGCTGGTGCAGGCATTGACGGCTATCATCCAGGGGCTCGGGAAGCCTATAATACCAGTGAGAAACCTGTTCTTTGGTGCCTTGGCAAAGGTTACACTGACATATATACTCACAGGGATACCGGCGATCAATGTCAAAGGTGCTGCAATAAGTACTGTTACAGCTTATGCTGTAGCAGCTTCACTGGATTTTTATTACGTCATTAAAATGGCAAATGCCGATCTTGATCTTAAAAAGATCCTGCTGAAGCCTCTTATGTCGTCACTAGGCATGGCAGCTGCTGCAAAGCTTGGTTATATGGCAATGTCCTCAGTTATGCCGGATAAGCTTGCTACCCTTGCTGCAGTTGGACTAGGAGTCGTTATATATGGTGTACTTCTGGTGTTTACAGGCACGATAACTAAAGAGGATCTGGCTATGTTTACCAAGGGAGGAAGGATCGCCAGCAAGCTTGGAAGGTTCCTTAAGAGTGACAAATAGTAGAGGATGGGGAGTAATTCTATGAATAAGGTATATATTATAGGCTTAGGACCAGGGAGTCCTGACAATTTGACCTTGGCAGCTGCCGAACGGATCAACTCGGAGGGACCACATTTTTTGAGAACTGAAAGGCATCCTGCAGTAGACTATTTCAAAAGCAGGGGAGTTTCCTATATAGCCTTTGACAGCTATTACGACGAAGGTGACAGCTTTGAAGAGGTATATGATTCCATAGTGGCGAGGCTGATAGAAGAAGCAAGCCTCCATGGAACTATCAACTATTATGTCCCTGGAAATCCAATGGTCGCTGAAAGGACGGTAAGGCTTCTGGTTGAAAAAACCGAGGAACTGGAGAGTGTTATCATCTCAGGGATGAGCTTTATTGAGCCCATGCTGGAAGCAACAGGAATAGATCCGGTAGATGGACTTCAGGTATTGGATGGAGTACAGCTTAGATCAACCGATGTAAGCACCAGGAGCAATTTAATAATCACTCAGGTATATAATCCAAGGATAATGTCGGATATAAAGCTTACCCTTTCTGAAATATATGGCGATGAGCACACAGTGTATCTTGTCCATAGAGCTGGATTGATAGATCAAAAGATCGAGAGGGTACCCTTGTCTGAAATCGACAGGTCAGAGGATATAGATGTTCTTACCAGCCTGTTGGTTCCTGCATTGTCAGGTGATCAAAAGAGCAGATACTCTTATGAGGACATAGTTGACATAATGGCAAGATTGAGAGGAGAGGACGGATGCCCCTGGGACAGGGAGCAGGACCATCTTTCGATCAGACAGGCTATACTGGAGGAAGCCTACGAGCTTGTAGAAGCTATCGAGGACGAGGATCCGGAGCATATAGTGGAAGAGTTGGGTGATTTACTGCTTCAAGTGGTATTCCACATCCAGATTGGGCATGAAGATGGCGAATTTTACCCGTTTGATGTTACGACTGGACTCGCAAAGAAGTTAATTTCAAGGCATCCCCACGTTTTTTTAGAAAAAAATGTAGATAATTCCAGCGAAGTAGTATATAATTGGAATAAGATAAAGTATGAAAATAGGAATATATCAACCCTTTCAGAGAAATTGAAAAATATTCCAAGACTTCCAGCTTTGATGAGAAGCTTCAAGGTTCAGGAAAAAGCTGCAGAAATTGGCTTTGACTGGGACGACATTAGCGGACCATCAGACAAAGTAGCTGAAGAGCTGGTTGAGGTAATGGAATCCTTCAATACATTTGGACCAGGCCATACCCATACTGAGGAAGAGATCGGTGATCTATTCTTCGCAGTAGTCAATCTTTCAAGGTTTCTCAAGGTAGATCCGGAGGTAGCTCTAGGCAAAACCATTGGAAAATTCACAAAAAGATTGGAGAAAATGGAGTTAATGGCTGAAAATATGGGTATACAAATGGAGAATATGAGTCTGGATGAGTTGGATGTCCTATGGGACAAGGCTAAATCTGAAGAGTGAAGTTTGCTGATTGTGGACTCAAATAAGTATGAATAAATTAGCAAATAAAAAACAAGGAGGAATCATTAATGAACAAAGCTGAATTGATCGCGAGCATAGCAGAAAAAAGCGAACTTACAAAAAAAGATGCAGAGGCAGCATTGAACGCATTTATGAAAGCTGTTGAGGAGTCATTGGCAGCAGGAAACAAGGTTCAATTGGTAGGCTTTGGTACCTTCGAAGTAAGAGAAAGAAAAGCTAGAGAGGGAAGAAACCCTAGAAATCCTGAAGAAGTTATTAAGATTCCAGCATCAAAAGCTCCTGTTTTCAAAGCCGGCAAGGCACTTAAGGAGAGCGTAAACGTAACTAAAAAAGGAAAGAAGAAATAAGGAAATCAGGTCTATGACCTGATTTTTTTTCGGAGGTAAACATGAGAATAGATAAATTTCTTAAGACGTCGAGAATAATAAAGAGAAGGACCGTGGCGAAGGAAGCCTGTGAGCAAGGCAAGGTGTCCATCAACGGGAAAACAGCTAAACCAGGAGATGAGTTGAAGATAGGAGACATAATAGCAGTGAGCTTCGGCAGCGGCGAAATGAAGGTCCAGGTCCTTGAGCTGAAGGAGTCTGTAGGGAAGGATCAGGCTGACAGCCTGTACAAGGTTATCTGATCCACTGGAAATACTTGAAAATAATTACAAAACATGAGATAATTATCGTTAAGAATAGTGTCCAGGTCCTAAGGCGGTGATTTTGTGTCAGGGAAAAGAAAGGTACGGAAAAAAGGCTTAAGGATATCACATGTTTTTGTACTGCTTCTCGTGGTATATCTTGCCACGGTCTTAAATCATCAAAGACAATTGATGAATAATCTGGAGCAAAAAAAAGACGTCCTTGAATCCGAGATAGTTCAGCTTGAGGACAAAATAGAGGATCTGAATGATCAGATCAATAAGAGCGGCACTCTGGAATTTGTAGAAAGGATCGCCAGGGATGAGCTGGGAATGGTCAAGCCCAGGGAGATCATCTACATCGACAAGAGTAACCCAGAATATAGTATGGATAGTGTTTTTGACAACGATAAATAATTGACATAACCAAGAGCGTGATATATACTCAGACTATATTAACATTTTTAAGGAGGAAAAGTTTGTCTATGCCCGTATCTGTTGGAGAAATAGTAGAGGGTACTGTAACCGGAATCACCAATTTCGGTGCTTTTATTCAGTTGCCAGAAGGAAAAAGTGGACTAGTACATATTTCAGAGGTATCTCACGACTATGTAGAAAAGGTCTCGGATTACTTAAAAAAGGATCAAAAGATCAAAGTTAAGGTATTGTCTATATCTGCTGACGGGAAAATAAGCCTATCAGTCAGACAAGCAAAGCCAAAGACCAGTAAGCCTGTAGAAATAGACTGGAGCAGGCCGGAAGAGAGACAGAGAAGCATGTCCTTTGAGGATATGCTGAACAGCTACCTCAAGGACAGCAATGAGAAGATGGACCAAATAAAAACCAAGGATGGAAGAAAGAGCTTTGGTGCGAGGGGCAAAAAGAACAGCAGCAACGATTAATAAAACCGGTTTAACCGGTTTTTTGTATTTGTGTGGAATAAATTATCTCTGGGTATATTAACATACAGCTTAGATAGGGTGATTTTATGGAAAGCAAGGTGCTTAGGAATATAATTGACTATAATATGATCGATGCTGCCGAAACAGTCTTGGCAGCTGTTTCCGGGGGTCCTGATTCTATGGCGATGCTTATGAGTCTGGTAAACCTAAGAGAAAAGCTTGGCTACAGGCTGGTCATAGCTCATGTGAACCATGGCGTGAGAGGAGAAGCTGCCGACAGGGATCAAAGCTTTGTGGAATCTGTTGCAGGAGCGCTTGAGATACCCTATCACACCACAAATGTAGACATGGCAGCCTACGGAAGAGAGCTGGGTATATCATCTGAGGAAGCAGGGAGACTCCTGCGCTATGACTTTTTCAGAAAGGTCCTTTCGGAATATGGGAACGGGAAAATAGCTGTAGCCCACAACATGAACGATCAGGCTGAGACGGTACTGTTCAGGATAATGAGAGGAACGGGCATCGACGGGATCAAGGGTATGAGCTTCAACCAGGACGGAATAATAAGACCGCTATTAAATGTCACCCGAGATGAAATTGAGGAATACATCGAGCAGAACGGGATCGAAACTGTAGTGGATCATACCAATCTTCAAACGGTATACACGAGGAACCGTATACGCCTTGAGCTACTGCCCTATATCAGGGATAATTTCAATCCGAATATCATAGAAGGGCTTTTCAGAATGTCGCTTCTGGCAGGTGAGGACAGCTCCATAATAGAAGAAGCAGTTGAAAAAAAGTATAGATCTGTAGTGAAAAATGAAAACAAGAATAGTATAATTTTCTTTAGTGATAAATTTGAGGCAGAATCTCAAGCAATCAGGAACAGACTCATAAGAAGGGCTGTACTTTTTGTGAGGGGGACGCTCCATGGTATAGAGGAGAAGCATATTAGTGCCGTTGCTGAGCTTTTTCATAGCGGCAGGACCGGGGCATCCATAGACCTTCCTGGTGGTATAATTGCATTGGTAACCTACGATGATCTGTCCATAGAGAGGTCAAGGAGCGAAGCAGAAGTGCTCCCCGAGGTCGAACTCCATCCGGGAAGCAATGAAATACCCGAATGGGGACTGATTGTGGCGTTGGAACACATTGAAAATATGGAAGCTCATGCTAGAGGTAGTTTTTCAGCGATCATAGACAGGAATAAGCTGGAAGGTCAGCTCGTCTTAAGACAGCGGAAGGAAGGGGACCGGTTTTCACCGGTTGGTCTCAATGGATCAAAAAAGCTTAAGGATCACTTTATAGACAAAAAGATCCCAAGAGCTGAAAGAGACCTTGTCCCAATAATCGCAGACTCAAAAGGGATAGTTTGGGTTGTAGGTCATTCAGTAGACCGTCGACTGATGACGGATAAGAATACCACAGAGTATTTAAGAATAAAAATAAGCAAACTTAAACAAAACTGATAGGAGGATATGATTTGAACGATCCAATCAAGAAGATACTCGTAGACGAGGAATCAATAAGAAATCGGGTAAGAGAACTGGGTAAGCAGATAACAGAGGCCTATAAAGGAAAGGACCTTATTGTAGTTGGTATACTAAAGGGTGCAGTCATATTTCTTTCGGACTTGACCAGAGCCATCGATATGCCTGTATTGATAGATTTTATGGCGGTATCAAGCTATGGGAAATCCAGCATATCCACCGGCGAGGTAAGAATAATGAAGGACCTTGACTTCAGCGTTGAGGGAAAGGACGTATTGATAGTAGAGGACATAATTGACACAGGTCTTACCCTGAACTATCTGAAGGATATCCTGACTAAAAGAGGTGCAAGCTCAGTAAGGATATGTACTCTTCTGGACAAGCCTGACAGGAGAACAGTTGGAGTAAAAATCGACTTTTTGGGATTCGAGATCCCGGACGAATTTGTTGTAGGCTATGGGCTTGACTTCAATGAAATGTACAGAAACTATCCATTTGTAGGAGCTCTTAAGGAAGAAGTCTACAACTGAGGTTTTATTGATTAGATAACCCGGCTATGGTATAATATACCGATATCACCAATATTGGGAATTGGAGGGAGGACTAGGATTGAAACGATTTTTTAAGGGCATCAGCATATACCTGCTAATAGTGCTGCTGATAATGTTCAGCGTCAAAATGTTCGGCACAGAGGTAGAGCAAACCTCCGAGTTGGATTTTACGGAGCTGGTGTCCAGACTTAAGGATGGAAGTATAGAGAGAATAACCTCCATCGGGAATACAGTTGAGGGTGAGCTTAAGGACGGTACGAAATTCACAGCGATACTTCCCGAGGAAGTAAGACCGACGTTCTATCACGATTATGTGAAGGAAATGGTCGACAATGAGACTATCAAATACGGCGCGGAGCAGATTCCCGTAAGCCCATGGTATATAGAAATGCTGCCGACTCTGATGATACTGTTAGTTTTTGGAGTCGTCTGGTTTGTGTTCATGCAGCAATCCCAGGGTGGAGGCGGCGGTGGCCGGGTAATGTCCTTCGGCAAGAGCAAGGCAAAAATGCACAAGCTTGAGGAAGGAAAGCTGGTTACCTTCAACGAGGTAGCTGGGCTTGAGGAGGAAAAGGAAGAATTAAAGGAAATAGTCGATTTTCTTAGTCACCCAAAGAAATATGTCGAGATCGGAGCCAGAATACCAACAGGCGTATTGATGGTAGGGCCTCCGGGAACTGGAAAAACATACCTGAGCAAGGCTGTAGCAGGAGAAGCAGGAGTACCCTTCTTCACAATTTCAGGCTCCGACTTTGTTGAGATGTTCGTCGGAGTAGGTGCCAGCAGAGTAAGAGACCTTTTCGAGCAGGCAAAGAAAAATTCTCCTTGCATCGTATTCATCGACGAGATAGATGCAGTAGGCAGAAGAAGAGGAGCAGGACTTGGCGGAGGGCATGATGAAAGGGAGCAGACCCTGAATCAGCTGCTGGTCGAAATGGATGGTTTTTCAAAGAATGAGGGGATAATCGTAATGGCCGCGACAAATAGAGCGGACATACTGGACCCGGCACTACTAAGACCTGGCAGATTCGACAGAACCATATACGTAGGACTTCCTGACATAAAAGGCAGGGAGGCAATACTGCAGGTACACACCAGAAATAAACCCCTGGCTGAGGACGTAGATCTTAAGGTCGTTGCAAAAAGGACACCTGGCTTTACTCCTGCAGATCTTGAAAACCTGGTAAACGAAGCGGCGCTTCTTACAGCCAGATTCAACCTGAAATCAATACCAATGCATCTTATAGAGGAAGCTTCGATCAAGGTACAGGCAGGACCTGAGAAGAAGAGCAGAGTAATAAGCCCACATGAAAGAAAGCTTACCGCATATCACGAGGCAGGTCATGCACTTACTGCAAGGCTTATCCCGGGCACAGACCCGGTCCACATGGTAACCATAATCCCAAGAGGAATGGCAGGAGGCTTTACAGCTTACATTCCGGATGAGGACAGGAACTACCTTACTAGAAAACAAATGGAGGATAAGCTGGTCATACTTTTGGGTGGTCGTGTCACAGAGGCCCTGGTTCTTGACGACATAAGCACTGGAGCCCAGAACGATATCGAAAGAGCAACGAAACTTGCAAGATCCATGGTAACCCATTATGGAATGAGTGACATACTCGGACCAATGACCTATGGAACAGACGAGGAAGAGGTATTCGTGGGAAGAGACCTTAACAGATCCAGAAACTATAGCGAGGAAGTAGCAGCAGCTATTGATAAGGAAATGAGGAAGCTTATAGATACTGCTTACCACAGAGCCGAAGCCATAATAAAACAGAATATGGAAACCTTGCACAGATTGGCAGATAAACTTCTTGAAAAGGAAACCATCGATGCAAGAGAGTTTGAAGAGATTTTCCAAGGAAGCTGATGCAGGCCCCTTTATGGGGACCTGCTTTTCGCATGTCTGGAATTATACAAATTTTGCAATTTTACATTCATAATTTAAAATAGTTGAAGTTTATATTGCAAAATTGCCATAATTTTTAATATAATAGGTGGTAGATTAGGTACCATAATGAGGAGGTAAAGGGATGTACGATGACAAGAAACTTGATCAGGTAAAGTCTTCCTTTAAGGACTGGGAAGATAACAAGGTCCAAAAGCTTCTTTCCAAATTTCCGGAAAGAAAGAAAACATTTTCCACAGGCTCTGACACCGAGGTAGACAGATTATACACTCCTGCACACATAGAAGCTCTGGATTATGATAGAGACCTGGGTTATCCGGGTGAATACCCATTTACAAGGGGAGTCCAGCCTACGATGTACAGAGGCAGATTCTGGACAATGAGGCAATATGCAGGTTTTGCAACAGCAGAGGAATCCAACAAAAGATATAAGTATCTGCTGGAGCAGGGGCAGACAGGCTTAAGCGTGGCATTTGACCTGCCAACTCAAATAGGCTATGACTCAGATCACAGCCTTTCAGAGGGAGAGGTAGGAAAGGTAGGCGTCGCCATAGACTCGTTGAGAGATATGGAGATACTGTTTGACGGTATCCCCTTGGACAAGGTCAGTACATCCATGACTATAAATGCACCAGCAAGCGTATTGCTTGCAATGTATATCGCAGTAGCTGAAAAACAGGGAATCTCATCAGACAAGCTTAGAGGTACTATCCAGAACGATATTCTGAAGGAGTACATCGCAAGAGGTACCTATATATTCCCTCCAGAGCAGTCAATGAGACTGATCACAAATATATTTGAGTATTGCTCAGACAGTGTTCCACAGTGGAATACTATTAGTATAAGCGGTTACCACATAAGAGAAGCAGGCTCCACTGCTGCACAGGAGGTAGCATTCACTCTAGCAGACGGTATTGCTTACGTAGAGGCTGCAATCAAAGCAGGTCTTGACGTTGATGATTTTGCACCAAGACTGTCCTTCTTCTTCAACGCACATAACGATCTCCTTGAGGAGGTCGCTAAGTACAGAGCAGCAAGAAGATTGTGGGCAAAGATCATGAAGGAAAGATTCAAGGCAAAGAGCGACAAGTCAATGCAGCTTAAGTTCCATACACAAACTGCAGGGTCAACACTGACAGCTCAGCAGCCTGACAACAACATAATCAGGGTAACCATACAGACTCTTGCTGCAGTTCTTGGAGGAACACAGTCCCTTCATACAAACTCAAGAGACGAGGCGCTAGCACTTCCTACTGAGGATTCAGTAATGATAGCGCTTAGAACACAGCAGATAGTTGCCTACGAGTCAGGAGTTACAGAGACAATAGATCCCCTTGCAGGCTCATATTACATCGAAAGCCTGACCAGCTCCATCGAGAAGGAAGCAGAGGAATACATCACCAGGATAGATAATCTTGGCGGAGCTACTAAGGCCATAGAGAATGGCTACATCCAAAAGGAGATCCAGAACTCAGCATATAAATACCAAATGCAGGTCGAGGATCAGGAGAGGATAGTAGTTGGAGTCAACAAGTTCAAGGTCGAGGAGACTGATAAGAAGCAGCTTTTAAAGGTAGATCCTCATGTTGAGATCCTTCAAAGAAAGAAGATAGAAAAGCTTAAGAAGGACAGAGACGGCAGCCTGGTTGAGAACAGCCTGGAGTTGTTGAAGGAAAAGGCTAAGACCGATGAAAACCTTATGCCATATATTCTGGACTCTGTAAAAGCTTATGCAACTCTTGGAGAGATATGCGGCGTATTGAGAGAAGTATTCGGAGAGTACGAGCAATCAGTAATATTATAGAAATTTGGGAGGTAATACTATGGACAGACCTATAAGAGTTCTCGTTGCCAAGCCGGGTCTTGACGGACATGACAGGGGTGCAAAGGTAATAGCCAGATCCCTTAGAGATGCTGGAATGGAAGTAATATATACTGGCTTGAGACAGACCCCGGAGCAGATCGTTGCAGCAGCAGTCCAGGAAGACGTTGACGTAGTGGCGATGAGCATACTTTCAGGAGCGCATAATCACTTGTTTCCAAAGGTAGTAAGGCTATTGAAGGAAGAAGGGATCGACGACGTATTAGTACTTGGCGGAGGAGTCATACCAGAGGATGACATACCCTTCCTTGTAGAATCAGGAATAGAGGCAATATTTACTCCAGGAACACCAACAAAGGAAGTAATAGCATTCATTAATGACAATGTCAAAAGAAAATAGGCGGTGTTTGCTTTGAATATTGAGGAGAGGCTGCTGGCGGGGGACAAGAGAGCCTGCGCACGGCTGATATCCATGCTTGAAAATAGAGACGAAGTGGCAGTCTCCATAATAAAGAAGCTTTTCAACAGGACTGGAAATGCCTATGTCATAGGTATAACAGGTCCTCCAGGCAGTGGAAAGTCAACCTTGACGGATCGTCTTACAAAGCAGCTGAGAGCTCAGGGCAAGAAGGTTGGGATCCTTGCAATAGACCCAACAAGCCCATTCAGCGGTGGTGCCATCCTTGGAGACAGGATCAGGATGAACGACCTTGCCCTGGACAAGGGTGTTTTTATAAGGAGCATGGGGACAAGAGGCTTTTTGGGAGGGATCTCAAAGGCGACCTGGGGAGCTGTTAAGGTTCTGGATATTTATGGCTGTGACTACATATTCATTGAAACAGTAGGGGTAGGACAGTCTGAAGTTGATATCGTAAAGATGGCAGATACGGTGCTCATGGTAATGATCCCCAACATGGGTGACGACATCCAGGCGATAAAAGCAGGTATAATGGAGATAGCAGACGTATTCGCGATCAATAAGTCTGATCTTGACGGCGCTGACAAAACGAAGCTTGAGATAGAGATGAATCTGGACCTCAATGAGAAGTCAGACTACAGACCTCCGGTCGTCAAGGTGTCGGCAATCAAGAACGAGGACATAGACATACTCTTACAAAAGCTTGTTGATCACGAGGAATACTTAAAGTCGACTGGTCTTCTCCATGATACCAGGATCAGAAACCTTAAGGCTGAGATACTTCAGCTCACTGAGGAAGAGCTTTTAAGGCTTATAATGGACAGGACCAACAAGGGCGGCTTGATCGATGAGCTAGCTGTGATGGTTGAAAAAAGAGAGATGGATCCCTATACTGCAAAGGAAAGGATAGTTTCTCTCGTAAAGGAATAATGGAGGGGGAAGTTATGGTAAACAAGATAGACCATATCGGGATTGCCGTTAAGAATTTAGAAGAAACCCTAAAATTCTACGAAGACGTGCTTGGAATCAAATGTGTTAGTCAGGAAGTAGTTGAGGAGCAAAAAGTAAAGGTTGCCTTTTTACCTATAGGGGACACAGAGGTAGAGCTTTTGGAATCCACCTCAGAGGATGGACCTATAGCAAGATTCATCGAGAAAAAGGGCGAAGGAATACAGCATATTGCCTTTAAGGTAGACAATATTGAGGAAGCTATCAAAGAGCTTGAGGAAAAAGGAGTCAGGATGATCGACGAACATCCAAGATACGGCGCTGGTGGTGCCAGGATCGCTTTCCTTCATCCAAAATCGACCTCAGGTGTGCTCATAGAAATAAGTCAAAGAGACTAAGGAATTTAGGAGGGTAAAAATGAGCGATAAAATTCAGCAGCTTCTTGAAGCCAAGAGGAAAATATCCCTTGGTGGCGGGGAGAAAAGAATTGAAAAGCAGCACAGCTCAGGCAAGATGACTGCCAGAGAGAGAATTGAATATCTTCTGGATGAATCAAGCTTTGTAGAGCTGGACGCCTTTGTCAAACACAGATCAACAAACTTTGACATGGCAGATGTGGATGCCCCTGCAGACGGAGTCGTGACCGGCTACGGAACAGTAGACGGCAGACTTGTTTTTGTATATGCTCAGGACTTCACAGTAGTTGGAGGTTCACTGGGAGAAATGCACGCAGCAAAGATCGTTAAGGTCCAGGATATGGCACTTAAAATGGGAGCCCCGATAGTAGGTTTCAACGATTCAGGCGGAGCCAGGATCCAGGAGGGTGTAGATGCACTTTCAGGCTATGGAAAGATCTTTTTCAGAAACACGATATCCTCAGGAGTCATTCCACAAATTTCAGCAATAATGGGACCCTGTGCAGGTGGTGCTGTATATTCACCAGCAATAACTGACTTTGTCTTCATGACAGACAAGACCAGCATGATGTTTATAACAGGACCTCAGGTAATAAAATCAGTTACCGGAGAAGATGTGACTCAGGAGCAGCTGGGTGGAGCCAATACCCACAATAAGATCAGTGGAGTTGCACATTTCATAGACAATTCAGAGGCAGCTACCATAGACAGGATAAAGGAGCTTTTAAGCTACCTTCCATCCAACAATCTGGAGCAGCCCCCAATATATGAGTTTGAGGATGACTTAAACAGAGTAGACGAAAGACTTAATGAGATAGTTCCTGAGAATCCAAATAAGCCATACGACATGAAGGAAGTAATCAAGACACTTGCAGACGGAGGACACTTCTTTGAGGTGCAGCCGCTTTATGCTCAGAATATAATTACAGGCTTTATAAGACTTAACGGAAGAAGCATAGGAGTAATAGCAAATCAGCCAAGGATACTTGCTGGATGTCTTGACATCAATGCATCGGACAAGGCTGGCAGATTTATAAGGACCTGTGACGCATTCAACATACCACTGTTGAACCTTGTAGACGTTCCGGGCTTCCTTCCAGGAACAAGTCAGGAGTACGGCGGGATAATCAGACACGGAGCAAAGATGCTTTACGCTTATTCAGAGGCAACAGTACCTAAGGTAACGTTGATAACTAGAAAAGCATACGGCGGAGCTTACCTGGCAATGTGCTCCAAGGACCTTGGTGCAGATCAGGTATTCGCATGGCCAAACGCAGAGATCGCAGTAATGGGACCAGATGGAGCAGCAAATATAATATTCAAGAATGAGATAGCTGCATCTGAAGACCCAATAGCGACTAGAGCAGAAAAAATTGTTGAATATAGAGATACAGTTGCAAATCCATATATAGCAGCTCAAAGAGGCTTTGTAGACGATGTATTGGTACCAAGCCAGACAAGACCAAGATTGATAAGTGCCTTTGACATGCTTGAAACCAAGAGAGAAGCACGACCAGGCAAAAAGCACGGCAATCTGCCGGTATAGGAGGGATTACGATGGGATCAGAAGTAACAATAGGTGAAGCCTTAATAGTAACCCTTGTAAGTATGCTCGTAGTATTCCTGGTGCTTATTCTTATTTCCTATATAATTGGACTACTGAAGAATTTTGCGGCAGAGAAGAAGCCTGTTGCTGTTAAGCCAGAGCCAGTCAAATTGGAGACGGTTAAGCAGGAAGAACAACCAGCCAAAGGCAATGAGCTGGATCCAGGTGAGCTTGTTGCGGTAATAGCTGCAGCAGTAGCAGCCTCGATGGGACGAGATATTCCTGAAATCAGGATAAACAGCATTAGAAGAGTTCCTCAGCTGACGACACCCTGGAGAGAAATGAGCAAGCAGGAACAGCTGCTAAGCAAACTATAATATATATGGAGGAGAAATAATGAGAAAGTTTATTATAAACGTAAACGGAAACAGCTACGAGGTAGAAGTTGAAGAGGTAGGCGGAGTATCCGCACCAGTATCGAGACCTGCTCAGGCAGCAGCACCCGCTCAAGCTGCACCGGCAGCTCCAAAGGCAGCACCAGCTGCAGCACCTGCACCAACAGCAAGCGCAGGACAGGAGATAGTAGAGTCACCAATGCCAGGCAACATCTGGAAGATCCTTGTAAAGGAAGGCCAGGAGGTAAAGAGCGGTGACGTTCTTCTCATACTGGAAGCAATGAAGATGGAAAATGAGATTCTAGCCCCAAGAGACGGAAAGGTTGCATCCATAACTACCTCTGAGGGATCGGCCGTTAATACTGGAGACAAGCTGGTCATAATGGACTAAACCCTTCAAGAAAGGATGAACAACTATGTTTATGGAAATATTGACGGACTTTTGGTCCAGCACCGGGTTTGGGCTTGGTAATTATGGCCATTATGTAATGCTGGCAATATCCTTGATCCTGCTTTATCTGGCAATAGCAAAGGGCTTCGAGCCATTGCTTTTGACCCCGATAGCCTTTGGTATGCTTCTGGCCAACCTGCCAGGCGCAGACCTTATGAAGGAGCCAGTGGTCCAGATACTTACAGACCCGATAACCGGTGAATTAGTTAGTAAGACAAAGGAATACGGAGGACTGCTGTATTACCTCTACCAGGGTGTCAAGCTGGGGATATATCCTCCTTTGATATTCCTCGGAGTAGGTGCGATGACGGACTTTGGACCATTGATTGCCAACCCTAAATCAGTACTGCTTGGGGCAGCGGCACAATTTGGTATATTCGCAACCTTTATAGGAGCGATCCTATTAGGCTTTACAGGCCCTGAAGCTGCAAGTATAGGGATCATCGGTGGAGCAGACGGACCAACCGCGCTTTACCTGACAGCCAAGCTGGCACCCCATCTTCTAGGACCTATAGCAGTTGCAGCATATTCATACATGGCACTCGTACCGATAATCCAGCCTCCTATAATGAAGGCACTGACTACTAAAGAGGAAAGAGCAGTAGTAATGGAGCAGCTAAGACCTGTTTCGAAGAAGGAAAAGGTAATATTCCCGATAATGGTAACACTTGTCGTATCCTTCATACTGCCTTCAGCAGCTCCGCTTGTGGGGATGCTGATGCTAGGAAACCTCTTCAGAGAAACCCTTGTAACAGACAGATTGTCTAAAACAGCTCAAAATGAGATGGTAAATATAGTAACCATATTCCTCGGGACTACAGTCGGAGCTACAGCAAGCGCTGAGAACTTCTTCAACATCCAGACTGTAAGTATAATAGCATTGGGACTTGTTGCATTTGCAATAGGAACAGCTGCTGGAGTACTTCTAGGGAAGCTTATGTACAAGCTGACTGGTGGGAAGGTAAATCCACTTATAGGCTCGGCAGGAGTATCAGCAGTACCCATGGCAGCCAGAGTATCACAAAAGGTTGGACAGGAAGCAAACCCAAGAAACTTCCTATTGATGCATGCTATGGGACCTAACGTAGCAGGTGTAATCGGCTCTGCTATAGCAGCAGGTATGCTTCTAATGTTCTTTGGATAATATCGACTACAGACTCTCAAGGGAGTCTGTTTTCTTTTTACACCATTTGGGTAGAATCCTATTGTACAAAAAAAGGAGTGAAGCAGATGTATCCAGGTTATATAACGGATGTTGAGGGGATAATAGTAGGACATGCCCAGTCGGAAAGTGCATTGACAGGCTGTACAGCCATAATTTGCCATGAGGGTGCCACGGGAGGAGTCGACGTGAGAGGCTCAGCACCGGGTACCAGAGAAACCGATCTGTTTAAGGCAGAAAAGCTGGTGGACAAGGTCCATGCAGTAGTTTTATCAGGTGGATCAGCATTCGGGCTGGAGGCTGCATCAGGAGTCATGGATCATCTGGAGGAGCTTGGCTTTGGCTTTGATGTGGGGGTTACAAAGGTACCAATCGTTGCCTCAGCCGTTATCTTCGACCTCGCAATAGGAGACCACAGAGTCCGGCCCGACTGGCAGATGGGCTATAAGGCTGCTGCAGCCGCATCAAAGGACGAGAGCAGACAAGGCAATATAGGCTGTGGAATGGGGGCGACCATAGGCAAGCTGCTTGGACCATCAAAAGCCATGAAATCCGGACTTGGAAGTGCAACTGTAAGAGCGGGTGAGCTTGTAGTATCAGCCCTTATATGCGTCAATGCATTTGGAGACATATATTTGGAAGGAGATCAAATAGCCGGAGTCTATGACTATGAACAGAATGAACTGGTCAACACCTATGAAACTATGAAGAGTATGGCAGTATCACCAGGCTTTACCAATACAAACACCACTATAGGAGTAGTTGCTACCAATGGAACCCTTACAAAGGCTCAGGGAAATAAGATAGCGCAGTCAGCTCACAATGGCATGGCAAGGGCAATAAACCCAGTCCATACTATGGTAGACGGAGATACATTATTTACAATGGCAACCAACAGGATCGAAGCCGATATCAATGTAATAGCCGCCATGGCACAGGAAGCAGTAGAGAAGGCAGTTATAAATGCAGTTATGGCTGCTGAGGGTCGAGCAGGCTTAAAAGCATACAAGGATATCCAAATAAAAGTATTGTAATCGAGACTTTATGAATATATAATTATGAAGGAAATAAGCTGACATCAGCAAAGAGTCAGACTAAACAAACAGGAACAAAAATACGACTGGTATCCAATAGGAATCAGAGCGGAGGGATCTTATGAAAAATGGTAAAAAGTTAGATGTAAGAAGACTGGCAGTAGTTGGAGTATTGGGAGCTATTTCTATCGTGCTTGGTATGACGCCGCTTGGCTTCATACCCGTCGGACCCACCAGAGCGACTATAATGCACATACCGGTAATAATCGGAGCCATTATGGAAGGGCCTGTAGTTGGAGGGCTGGTAGGACTCATATTTGGTATATTCAGTATTTACCAGGCGATAACGGCACCTACCCCTGTCAGCTTTGTTTTTTTGAATCCGATAGTGTCAGTACTGCCGAGAATACTCATAGGTATAACCTCATATTATGCCTTTAAGGCACTCAGTAAGATTGGAAATAAGAGGACGACATGGCTTCTATACGGGATATGGGCAGCCATAGGCATATATCTGGTCAGAGGTATTTACAGCAGCATCACAAACTATACCACTATCTGGCCACTACTGATGAATGCTGGGTTGTTGATTTTGACGGGGCTAATGGCATTCCTGACATCAAAGACTCTTAAGGACAAAGCACTGGATATTATAATCCCGACAATAATTGGAACGTTGACCAATACAGTTGGGGTCCTGTCCATGATCTACATTTTCTACGGCGAGAGGTTCGTTCAGGCTATCGGCCAGGACATCGACATGGCACGAAAGGTGATCATCGGAATAGGCATAACTAACGGAATACCTGAATCTATAATAGCGATAATAATAGTAACAAGCGTAGTGACGGCACTCAGAAAAAGAAAAAAATGAAAAAAGGTGAAAATATGCTGCTTGTAATCGACGTTGGAAATACCAACATAGTCTTTGGTGCATACGAAGGGAAAAAGCTCGTATACGACTGGCGTATAGCTACAGATAAGGAAAAGACCTCTGACGAGTACGGACTTCTGTTTGACCAGATGTTCAAATACAACGGGATCGACAGATCTCAGGTTCAGGACATCATAATATCGTCAGTAGTTCCTACTCTGATGCATACTCTTCCTGCCATGAGCCAGAGATACTTCAAGAAGGATCCGATAGTTATCGGACCCGGAGTAAAAACCGGAATGAATATCAAATACGACAATCCTCGGGAGGTTGGAGCTGACAGAGTGGTAAATGCAGTTGCAGCCTACGAGAAGTACGGAGGCCCGGTAATTATCGTAGACTTTGGTACAGCCAATACCTTCTGCTTTGTAAACAAGGAAGGCGAGTATCTTGGAGGAGTGATCACGCCAGGTATAAGGATATCTGCCGACGCACTTTTCATGAGGACTGCAAAGCTGCCGAAGGTCGAGATCCTTAAGCCTGAAAAGGTAATAGCCAGAAACACGATCACAAGCATCCAGTCAGGTATTGTATACGGCTATATAGGAATGGTGGACTCTATCATTGAAAGAATGATCGAGGAGATGGGACTTACCAAGGATGAGGTTACAGTTGTTGCAACTGGAGGGTTCTCAACCCTAATCGCCAGTGAAAGCAAGTATATCCAGTATATAGATAAATTCCTTACTCTGGAAGGCTTGAGAATAATCTATGAGAGAAACCAGTAAGTAGCCAGCCTACTTACTTTCTTTATGTGAGGGAAAACATGAAAATAGGAAATATAGAACTTAAGAACAATCTCGCTCTGGCACCTATGGCAGGAGTCACAGACTTTGCATTCAGAAGGATCTGCAAGGAAATGGGAGCAGGGCTTGTCGTCACAGAAATGGTAAGCGCCAAGGGACTGTACTATAACGATGAGAAAACGGCAGACCTTACCCACAGCCATAATGATGAAAGACCTGTTGCTCTGCAGATATTTGGCTCAGATCCTGAGATCATGGCACAGATAACGAGAGATAATCTGAATAATAGAGAAGATATTGATATTATCGACATCAATATGGGCTGTCCTGCACCAAAGATAGTCAAGAATGGAGACGGAAGTGCTCTTATGAAGGACCTTGACCTTGCAGGAAAGCTCATAGCCTCTGTCGTACAAGCATCTAATAAGCCGGTCACGGTTAAATTCAGGATGGGGTGGGATCACAGCCGTCTTAACGGAGAAGAGCTTGCAAGGATAGCAGAGTCAAATGGAGCCTCTGCTATCACCATACATGCCAGGACCAGAGACATGTTTTATTCAGGAAATGCCGACTGGAGCTATATAGCGAAGGTCAAAAGGGCAGTATCCATTCCCGTAATAGGGAACGGAGATATCTTCACCCCGGAGGATGCAGTAAAAATGATCGACCGAACAGGGTGCGACGGCGTTGCAGTCGGCAGAGGTGCTATGGGTAATCCATGGATATTCAGGGAGATAACGGATCTCATTAACGGCAGAACACCTTCTAAGCCCTCACTTGATGAAATGCTTGAGGTAAGCATAAGACATTTCAATATGGAGATAGGTCTGAAGGGGACAAGGGTCGGAGTAAGAGAAATGAGGAAACAGCTGGCATGGTACCTGAAGGGTCTAAGAAATTCCAACGAGGTAAAGAACAGGATAAACACCATGACAAGCCCTGAAGAGATCATTCAGGAGCTTGAAAAATATTTTACTTTATTGAAAAATGGCGAGTCAGCTGATAATTAGGATAATCCTTGACATTAGCCCTCAGCTTGATTATAATATGGAACATACAATCGGGAAATTTCTCGAAAAATCTTTTAGAAATGGCTTAAAATACAGAAATACTCGGTGTCATACAATTTTGACGCCATTAAAGGAGAGAGTTTGATGACTGAAAAAGATGTGTTTTTAACCCCGGAGGGGCTGGCAAAGCTCGAAATGGAGCTTGAAGAGGCAAAGCTGGTAAAAAGAAAGGAAGTTGCTGAGAGAATAAAGCAAGCGCTTGATTTTGGTGATATCAGCGAGAATTCCGAGTATGACCAGGCAAAAAACGAGCAGGGAAAGCTTGAGGAGAGAATTGCGAAGCTCGAAGCTATCCTTAGAAATGCCAAGCTCATTGATGAAGACGAAATCACAACAGAGGTCGTCAGCGTGGGTTCAAAGGTCACAGTACTCGATATAGAATACAATGAAGAAACAGAATACACTATAGTTGGGTCAGCCGAAGCCAATCCATACGAAGGCAAGATATCCAACGAATCACCAGTAGGAAAGGCTCTGTTGGGCAGCAAGGCGGGAACAGTGGTAGATGTGAACGTACCTGACGGAGTAATCAAATACAAGGTTCAAAGGATCGCTAGATAAAGGATTGGAGGTCGGACAATGGATAACATCGAGCAAAGCTTGAATGAAATGCTTCAAATCAGAAGGGACAAGCTTACTAAGCTTGTTGAAAAGGGTAAAAATCCGTTTTTGATTGAAAAGTTTGACTATACTCATCATAGCGTTGAAATCAAGGATAAATTCGAGGAGCTGGAAAACAAGAAGGTTGCCGTTGCAGGCAGGATAATGTCCAGAAGAGGACACGGGAAAGTCAGCTTCATAGATATCCAGGACAGCGAAGGAAGGATACAGATATTCGTAAAGCTGGACGCTGTTGGGGAAGAGGAATACAATGACCTTTCCCTGCTTGATCTCGGGGATATTATTGGAGTGGAGGGAACAGTTTTTAAAACTAAAATGGGAGAAATATCTGTCAAGGCAGACAAGCTTTTGGTTCTTTCCAAATCCCTGCAGATACTTCCTGAAAAGTTCCACGGCCTGAAGGATCAGGATCTGAGGTACAGACAAAGATATGTAGATCTGATAGTAAATCCTGAGGTAAAGGAAACCTTCATATTGAGATCTAAAATGATCAAGGCAGTCAAGGAGTACCTTGACAACAAAGGCTTCCTTGAGGTAGATACACCGATCCTGAGCACAATAGCAGGCGGTGCAAACGCAAGACCATTCGTAACTCATCACAATACACTGGACCTGGATATGTACTTAAGGATCGCAAACGAGCTTTACCTGAAGAGACTTATCGTTGGTGGCTTTGAGAAGGTATACGAGATGGGAAGGATGTTCAGGAACGAGGGAATGGACACAAGACACAATCCTGAATTCACCAGCATAGAGCTTTACCAGGCATATGTAGATTACGAAGAGATGATGAGACTTACTGAGAACCTGTTTGCATATGTAGCAGAAAAGACCTTGGGGACCACTACTCTCAACTATCAGGGTAAGGAGATCAACGTGGCACCACCATGGAGAAGGATAGATATGGCAGAAGCCGTAAAGGAATATGCAGGGATCGACTTCTCACAAATCAATACTGATGAAGAGGCTATTGCAATAGCAAAGAAGAGAGGCTTTGAAATAAAGCCGGGAATGACCAGAGGACATATCATATCAGAGATGTTCGAGGAGTACTGTGAAAAGCACTTGGTGCAGCCAACCTTTGTAACAGGACATCCAGTGGAAATATCCCCGCTTGCAAAAAGGAATCCTGATGATCCTAGGATCACTCAAAGATTCGAGGCATTCATCAATACCTGGGAGGTAGCTAACGCATTCTCCGAGCTAAATGACCCCATCGATCAAAGAGAAAGGTTCGAGGAACAGGTCAAGCAGAAGGAGTTTGGCGACGACGAGGCTCATCCAATGGATACAGACTTCATAAATGCCATAGAGGTAGGTCTTCCTCCGACAGGCGGACTTGGAATAGGAATAGACAGGATGATAATTCTCTACACCAACACACCAAGCATAAGGGACGTTTTACTGTTCCCTACAATGAAACCAATCGAAGATTAGTGACCATGCGGCAGGGAAACCTGCCGCTTTTGTACATATAAAGCCAACTATAAGGAGGAAAATGATTTGAAATTGCTTCATATTCTGTTCCAATATCCCGGAAAGACGGGAAGTGGCATCTATGTAAACAATCTGATTAAGGAAGCATCAAAAAAAGAATATTCCCAAGGCATGTTGGCTGCATCAGGTCCGGAGCTTAGCTATTACAATGACAAGCTGGACTACCTCGATCTGGTCCGTTTTGATACAGAGGAGCTAAGCTTTCCCATTCCGGGTATGAGCGACATAATGCCCTACAAAAGCACAAGATATAGAGATATGACGATAGAGCAGGTGTCTGCCTGGAAGACAAGCTTTAAAAAGGCAATAATAAAGGCAGTGGACGAATACAAGCCTGATAAGATCATTTCCCATCACCTGTGGGTAGGGTCAGCTCTGCTTGCTGAGCTGGGGTTGGGAGATAAGACAATGGCGATCTGTCACAGCACAGACATACGCCAATACATGCAGAATCCCGGCTACAGAAAATTCGTAAGAGAAGGCTGTGGAAGGCTCAGCAGGATATTCTCTCTAAATCAGACTCAGAAGGAAGAAATTGCAAAGCTCTATGGGATACCATTGGACAGGATCACTGTCATTGGTGGAGGCTTCGATACGGAAATCTTCAATCCTATAGATAAAGAAGAATTCCATCAGGTCCCGGAACTGATCTATGCAGGCAAGCTGAGTCATGCCAAAGGACTTCTTCCATTATTGGATGCTTACGAAGAAATAATTAAGGACACTCCTATAAAGCTCAGTCTTGCAGGAACAGGAACAGGCAGTGAGGCAGCAGAAATCATTGCACGGGCAGAAAGTCTGGGAGTGATGCTTCTGGGATCGGTAACTCAGCACAAACTGGCTGATATATTCAGAGCCTCAGATCTATTCGTTCTTCCCTCCTATTACGAGGGATTACCGCTGGTTTTGCTGGAAGCCCTGGCATGCGGTCTGCCTGTCGTAACTACCGATATAAAGGGTCTTAAAGAATATATAGGTAAAGAGCTTGAAGACTCCGCTCTTATTGAGTTTGTGCCACTTCCAAGGATGAGAGGTATGGATATCCCTGTTGAAGAGTGTATTGAGGGCTTCAAAAACAATTTGAAGCTGGCTATAAAAAAACAGATTAGAAGTATTCATAAGGGGTATATAAGCTTTGCACCTCATAAGGAGGTAGTTGAAAGCTTATCTTGGGAGGGTGTTTTCGAAAGGATCAGTTATTTCCTGAAATAATGCCATATCTAGCCTTGACAACGCTTTCAAAAGCTAGTAAACTAAAAAGGTCGACTGTCGAAATAATATTCAAAAAAACTTCAAAAAACAGTTGACACCGCTTAAGTATAGATGCTATACTAAGCAAGTCGCCTCAAGAGGGCGGCTCATGAACTTAGATAACTAAACAGTGTGAGAGC
>CAZHLQ010000395.1:0-2997 GCA_964533235.1 uncultured Gudongella sp.
AGGGGGATAGATATGAAAGGATGATACTATGAGTACTGAAAAGCTTACGGTCAATGTAGTCGGAATGACCTGTGCGGCTTGCTCAGCAAGGATTGAAAAATCATTGAATAAGCTCGAGGGTGTGACCTCAGCCAATGTAAACCTCCTTGCAAACAAAGCTACAGTTGAATTCGACTCTGCAGCGACCAGTAAAGATATGATAATCAAGACAATCGAGAAGACCGGATACGAGGTCCCTCTAGTTAGGGAGACCCTCCTGGTAGAGGGAATGACCTGTGCAGCTTGCTCTGCAAGAGTGGAGAAGGTCCTAGGAAAGGTCGAGGGTGTTGTAAAGGCCAATGTCAACCTTTCCAGCAACAAGGCGACTGTGGAATTTCCATCGGGAGTAGTAGATGAGAATGCTCTCATAGCCGCTGTCGAGAAGGCCGGCTACAAGGCTCAGATACAAAGGGAAGCCGATCTTGACAGAGAAAAGCAAATGAGGGAAAAGGAGATCAAGTCCCTTAAAACATCGTTCATTATTTCTTTGATCCTTACTGCTCCCCTTGTTGCAGCAATGTTTTTCCACATGGCTGGACAGATGAACATCCTGACCAATGGCTACTTCCAATGGGCACTTGCAACACCGGTGCAATTCATAATAGGATATAGATTTTACAAGGGAGCATACCACTCCGTCAGAGGCGGAGGGGCAAATATGGACGTACTGATTGCCCTTGGTACCTCAGCTGCGTATTTCTACAGCATATACAATTTGTTCAACATGGTCCACGAGTACTACTTTGAGGCGTCAGCGGTCATCATTACCCTTATCCTCTTGGGCAAACTGTTTGAGGCAATAGCAAAGGGCAAGACCTCAGAGGCTATAAAGAAGCTGATGGGGCTTCAGCCTAAGACGGCAAGGGTGATCAGAAATGATTCTGAGATGGATATTGCCATAGAAGATCTCCTTATTGGAGATATTATAGTTGTAAGACCTGGCGAAAAGGTTCCTGTCGACGGGATAATCATCGAAGGCTCTTCAGCTCTCGACGAATCCATGATAACCGGGGAGAGTATTCCGGTCGATAAGAAGGAAGGCGACCAGGTCATCGGTGCAACGATAAATAAATTTGGAGCATTTAAGTTCAAGGCGACAAAGATAGGGAAGGACACGGTCCTTTCACAAATTATCAGACTCGTGGAGGATGCGCAGGGCTCCAAGGCTCCCGTTCAAAGGCTTGCAGATAAGATCTCTGGGATATTTGTACCGACTGTCCTGGTGATCGCTCTGGTGACCTTCCTTATCTTCTACTTCTCTGGAGATTTCAATGCAGGACTAATCAACGCAGTGGCTATCCTTGTAATCGCTTGTCCATGTGCTCTCGGTCTGGCAACCCCTACCGCCATAATGGTTGGAACAGGTAAAGGCGCAGAAAATGGGATCCTTATAAAATCCGGTGAGCATCTTGAAAGAGCGCATAAGATGGATGCAATAATCTTCGATAAGACGGGTACCATCACTAAAGGTGAACCGGAGGTTACCGATGTTGAAGTCTTGAACGACTTTGATGAGAATGAGCTGTTAAGGGTTGCAGGATCCGTTGAAAAAACCTCTGAGCATCCACTTGGCCAGGCAATAGTAGGCTATGCAGAGGCACAGCTTGTAATGTTGAAGGATGCAGACAGCTTTGCAGCAGTCCCCGGCAAGGGATTGAAGGCTAAGTTTGAAGGCAGGGATGTTCTTATAGGGAACAGAAAGCTCATGAACGATGGAGATCTTGACCTTACTGACATCGAAGAGAAAATATCAACCCTGGAGGAACAGGGAAAGACTGCAATGCTCATAGCTGTAGATGGCAGGCTGGCTGGGATCATAGCTGTTGCAGATCAGATAAAGAAAACTTCGCTGGCAGCCATTAAGGAGCTTCAGGGAATGGGTCTTCAGGTGTATATGATAACAGGTGACAATGAGAGGACAGCGAAGGCCATAGCTTCACAGGTGGGTATAGAAAACGTGCTTGCAGATGTTCTTCCAGAGCATAAGGCGTCAAAGGTTGAGGAGCTTAAGAGTCAAGGTAGACATGTAGGAATGGTTGGAGACGGTATCAACGATGCACCAGCGCTTGCAGCAGCTGATGTAGGCTTTGCAATAGGTACTGGAACAGATGTTGCTATGGAGGCAGCAGATATTACCCTGATGAGAGGAGATCTCTCAGGAGTTGTAACTGCAATAAGACTTAGTCATAGGACCATGAAGACCATCAAGCAGAATCTATTTTGGGCATTTTTCTACAACTCTGTAGGAATCCCCTTTGCTGCACTTGGATTCCTGAATCCAATGATCGCAGGAGCTGCGATGGCATTCAGTTCGGTTTCTGTCGTTACAAACTCGCTTAGACTTAGAAATTTCAAATAAGGAAAGGATGATCAAAATGGAAAAGATTTTAAAGGTAGAAGGCATGAGCTGCAATCATTGTGTCATGGCGGTAAAAAGAGCTCTGACAGGTTTAGATGGCGTTGGAACAGTTGAGGTCGATCTTGAAAGCGGCAAGGTGACTGTGGTTGGAGAAGCATTGGCAGACGAGGCTATGAAGGAAGCCATCGATGATGCAGGCTATGAAGTAGTATCCATTGAATAGGAGTTGATCCTTTGAACCAGGGGAAAGCAGCAGCGCTGAATAAAATGAAGACGGCAAGAGGCCAGCTTGACGGGATCATTAGGATGATCGAGGACGACAGGTATTGCGTAGACATATCCACCCAGATACTGTCTGTAATAGGTCTTTTGAAGAAATCCAACATAGATGTTTTGAATGGGCATATCAGGACCTGCGTCGCGGATGCTATCCTTGAAGGTGGAGAACAGGGCGACGAGAAGATAGAAGAGATAATAAATATAATCGACAAGTATATAAAGTAATGACATCTCCCTTCTGGACTAAACTCCGGAGGGGTTATTTTTTCCCCACAGGGGTATATACATATTGCAAATTTTAAGTTTTTTTAATATAATTT
>CAZHLQ010000396.1:0-3785 GCA_964533235.1 uncultured Gudongella sp.
ATTACACCGATCGCAATGGAGGAAGGCTTGAGATTCGCTATAAGAGAAGGCGGAAGGACAGTTGGAGCAGGCGTTGTAACTAAGGTTTACGAATAAGATATAAAAGACTGGGTCTTTTGACCTGGTCTTTTTAATGATTCATCAAGGCTTTGAAGGTCAATAAATTTATTGACAGTGTTTTTTATTTATGATAGGTTATATTAGTAGTCTTAAAATAATGGGATATTGTGCCCTGATACTTTTATTGACATAGAAATTCGGAATCGGGAAAGGGTAGGAGGTGTGATAAATGAGAGACAGAGTCACATTGGCATGCACAGAGTGCAAGCAAAGAAATTACATCACTAAGAAAAACAAGAAGAACACGACTGAAAGAATCGAGCTTAAAAAATACTGCAAGTTCTGCAAGACACACACTGCTCACAAGGAAACAAAATAATAACTCAAAGTAAGGATGTGAAACAATGGCAGCAGGAGCTGAAACTGTTAAATCCAAGGATAAAATAGCCACTTACTTCAGAGGGGTCAAGTCTGAGCTCAAGAAGGTGCTCTGGCCGAACAAGAAGGAGCTGATCAACTACACTAGTGTAGTTTTATTTATCAGTATACTTACGGCGATAGTCGTTTATGTTCTTGATCTTGCAATAGGCGGTATTTTGTCACTTATTATTTCTTAAATACAAGGGAGGGAAGGGCCTTATTAGGTCCTGCACATTATGACGGACAAGGAATTAAGTAGGGAAGAAAGAGCCAAGCTGGCTAAATGGTATGTAGTCCACACTTATTCTGGTCATGAAAACAAAGTGAAGGCCAACCTTGAAAAAATGGTGGAAAACAGAGGGATGAGGGATGATATATTCGAGGTGGCAGTGCCGACTGAAGAGTATATTGAAACCAAGTCTGGGAAGAAGAAGCTGAAGGAAAGAAAAATGTTCCCAGGCTATGTTCTCGTCAAAATGATCATTAATGACGAATCCTGGTATCTTGTAAGAAACACCAGGGGAGTGACCGGATTTGTTGGACCGTCGTCAAAGCCCGTACCTCTATCCGATTCAGAAGTGAGATCACTGGGAGTTCAGGAAAAGGTTGCTTTACCTTTGGTTGACTTCAAGTCTAAGGATGTGATCAAGGTGGTCACAGGTCCCTTTGAAAACTTTATCGGAACCATCGACAGCATCAACATGGAGAAACGCAAGGCTAAGGTCTTTGTTTCCATGTTTGGAAGAGAGACTTTGGTGGAGCTTGAGTTTGACCAGATAGAAAAAATGTAATCGGTTTATAAGCAATATTGCTTTATAAATAGGAAGTGCAGTGGGAGGGATTTTCCCGCTAAACCACAATGAAATGAGGAGGTGGAATTATGGCAAAAAAAGTCATAGCTCTAGTAAAATTGCAAATCCCAGCAGGTAAGGCGACACCAGCTCCACCTGTAGGTACAGCTTTGGGACCCCATGGTGTAAATATCATGCAGTTTACAAAGGAGTTCAACGCAAAGACGGCAGATCAGGTAGGTATGATAATCCCGGTAGTTCTTACAGTATATCAGGACAGATCATTTACTTTCATAACTAAGACGCCGCCAGTACCCATTCTTATTAAGAAGGCTGTCGGGATCGAGTCTGGTTCAAAAGAGCCAAACAAGAAGAAAGTAGCTAAGTTGACCCAAGCTCAGGTAAGACAAATAGCTGAGACCAAGATGCCTGACCTTAACGCTGGATCAGTTGAAGCAGCGATGAGCATGGTAGCAGGAACAGCCAGGAGTATGGGAGTAGAAGTAGAACAATAATTATGTGGGAGATTTAATCGCTAATACCACGAGGAGGTTTTAAGTTATGCCAAAGAGAGGAAAAAACTATCAGGAGAGCATGAAGCTTGTTGATAGAACAAAGCTCTATGACACAGTAGAGGCATTAGAGCTGGTTCAACAAACAGCTAAGGCCAAGTTTGATGAAACTATAGAATTGTCAGTAAGACTTGGAGTAGATCCAAGACATGCAGACCAACAGGTCAGAGGGGCAGTAGTCCTTCCACATGGTACTGGTAAGACCAGAAAGGTCCTCGTTATTGCTAAGGGCGAGAAGGTCAAGGAAGCTGAGGACGCAGGTGCTGATTTCGTCGGTGGAGATGAAATGGTAGCAAAGATCCAAAATGAAGGATGGTTGGACTTCGACGTAGTCGTTGCAACTCCCGACATGATGGGTGTTGTTGGTAGGATAGGTAGAGTATTAGGACCTAAGGGTCTTATGCCTAACCCAAAATCAGGAACAGTTACCTTTGACATCGAAAAAGCTGTCAACGAGATCAAAGCTGGTAAGGTTGAGTACAGAGTTGACAAGGCAAGTATCGTTCACGTTCCAATAGGAAAGGTTTCCTTTGGATCAGAAAAGCTGGGTGAAAACTTCCAGGCGATAGTTGAAGCGTTGATCAAGGCTAAGCCTGCAGCAGCAAAGGGTAAATACCTTAGGACTGTAACAGTGGCAAGTACGATGGGTCCTGGAGTAAAAATCAACCCAGGAAAACTCAGCGAATAGTTGACACGAAAGAATACATCTGATATAATTCAAAAGTCAATTAAATAAAGAACCGCAGACAGTAGGTGCCAATGGCTTAATATCCTACCGAGGTGAGATAAAACAAATATGATTATTTGGGTCTCTGCGTGTCTGCGTGTGAGACCTTTATTTATTAGTAGAAATCAGGAGGTGAACAATAGTGAGGGAACAAACCCTTCAAGCGAAGGCTCAAATAGTTGAGGAAATCAAAGAAAAGATCAGTTCATCTCAATCAATGGTGTTGGTAGATTACAGAGGCCTTAACGTAGCACAGCTTACTGAACTCAGAAAGAGATATAGAGATGCGGGAGTTGACTACAAGGTTTACAAAAACACGATGATGAGATTTGCATTCAAGGAGCTTGGATTAGAGGATTTCAATGAATACCTCAAAGGACCGTCGGCAGTAGCCTTCGGAATGAATGATCCGGTTTCAGCAGCAAAGGTTTCAACAGAATTTGCAAAGACAAACGATAAGCTGGAAATCAAAGCTGGTATAGTTGATGGTAAGGTTATCAACGCAGAGGGAGTCAAGAATCTTGCAGAACTTCCACCAAGAGAAGTTCTTATTGCACAAGTACTTGGCGGCTTCAATGCACCGATCCAAGGATTTACAAATGTTCTTCAGGGAACTATCAGAGGATTGGCTATTGCGCTTAATGCAATAGCAGAGAAGAAGAGCGCGTAAGCAAAATAAAAAAATTCGGAGGGATAAATAAAAATGGCAAGTGAAAAAGTATTAAATCTTATTGAAGAAGTAAAAAACCTGACAGTATTAGAGCTTTCAGAATTAGTAAAGGCTCTTGAAGAAGAGTTCGGAGTAAGCGCAGCAGCTCCAATGGCAGCAGCGGCAGCACCTGTAGCAGCAGCAGCTGTTGTTGAAGAAGAGAAGACTGAGTTCGACGTTATCCTTGCATCAGCTGGTGCTGAGAAGATAAAGGTAATCAAGGTAGTAAGAGAGCTTACAGGTCTTGGACTTAAAGAAGCTAAGGACCTTGTAGACGGAGCACCAAAGCCAGTTAAGGAAGCAGCAACTAAGGAAGAAGCTGCTACTATGAAAGCTAAGCTTGAAGAAGTAGGAGCAGTTGTTGAAGTAAAATAGTTAACTAAAGAGGCTTTCGAAGAAAGCCTCTTTTTTTTTCAATAGCACTGCCATAGCGTTTGACAACACGACACCCATATGATAATATAATATATTGCATAATAATGATTATAATGGGAATTCTATACGAT